>JAYUUE010000259.1:0-32005 GCA_043754785.1 Polymorphobacter sp.
TCGCTGGCACGCCAATACCCCTGCCTGCCTGACGAACGAAGCCGGGCCCGCTCAGATGAACAAATGATAGCCTTGGAAACAGGGAGCCTGAGCAATTACTAACCTTGCCTGTAAAGCCTGGCTTGCAAGATTGTCACTGCGGTGGTGGTGTTTTCCCCGCTTTTCCGGCGTTTCCTTTGTTGGCACGATTCATGCACAGCACTGGACGTTACTATTCAGTCTTGCTTTGCCAAAGAATGAAAAATGCGTACGCTTATCGCTATCGGTGCCGCTCTTGTGTTTTCGACTTCGGCGCAGGCTTCGACCAACCTGGTCGTCAATGGCAGCTTTGAAAACGGCACTGCGCCGGGCGGCGCCGCATTTCTCGCAACCAACAACACAACGTCGATCACCGGCTGGAAAGTGCTCAGCACCGGCATCAACTATGTCGATAACAGTATGTGGGATGCGTCGGACGGGTCACGCAGTGTGGAATTGGCAACGACCGCAGGCAATGGCGGCATCTGGCAACGCATCAGCGGTTTTGCGGCAGGTTACCGCTATCGTCTGACCTTCAACGTATCAGCCAACCCGTTCGATCCGGCACTGCGCCCCAAGCCGAGTCGTGTGCTGGTTTCAGTGACCGGCGGCGTGTCGGAAATTTACAAATATACGCTGAATGACATCAATACAGCAGGCAACATGCTGTACGACACAGTTTCATACGACTTCATCGCCAGCGGGGCGATGCAAAACGTTCAGCTGCGCGCGGCGGTCAATACGCAATATGGTCCCGTGATCGATGCCGTGAACATCAGCGTCGTCCCGGAAGTTTCAACTTGGGCGATGCTGATCGCCGGCTTCAGCCTCGTCGGATTGACTTCGCGCCGCCGCAACCGTGCGGCTGTTGCTGCCTGAGTACAACAAATGCTGAATAAAAAAGGCCCGGGAGCAATCCCGGGCATTTTTTTCAAGCGCTGCCATTGAAACCCTTTTCCGCCAGCCAGCCCTTCACCACCGCAGTTGCTTCTTGAAGCTTGTCCGGCTGGCCAGCGTAGTAATGCGTCGCACCCGTAACGATATGCAGTGTGGGGCCAACGTGTGCGACGCATTTAAACAGCCGCTGGGTATGACTTGGGGTGCAGGCATCGTCAGCGCTGTTGCCGATAACCAGCACCGGCACGGCGATCCGCGGCCCGCACGCCACGCCATCGGCGTTGGAGAGCAAGCTCCACTGGCTCAGCCAGGATCGCAACGTGGCAAACCGCCCGAGGCCGCCGGGGGAATCGTTAATCAGGCGCGGGTCGCCGAGATAACAACGGCCCGGCACGCGGTCATTGGCGTCCACTGCCGGATCGAGCCAGCGCGGGTCGGCCATGGTGCCATGGACGATGAAGGCGCGCTCGCCATGCGGCCCTTCGCGGTGGCGCAACGCCGCCAGCATGGCCTCGGCCCAAGCAGTGAGGCGCTGCGAGCGGGCAATCTGGCGGGCGCGGTATTCCAACAGAAAATCAGCCGAATAGGGCGGCTGCGCGCAGGCTGGGTCGTACAGGTTCCACGCCGGATCGCGCCGCGCCGGATCGGCTTCGTCGATGACCGACGGGTCAAGCCATTCGGTCAAAGTGTGCGCGCGACTGACATGGGCTGCCAGCAGCATCACGCCATCGGCTTGCGGCAGCGCTGCACGGGTCAGGTCCGGGGCGTCACCAGCAGGTGTCGCCTGCACAGTCGCTCGCGTGGCTTCGGCCTGGTAGAACAACGCCAGGCTGCCGCCGCCCGACCAGCCACCAAGCACGACACGGGCATAGCCAAGTTTCGTCCGGCAATAGTCGACCCATTTGCCGAGATCGATGGCGACTTTTTCCATGATCAGCGCATTGTCGTTGTTGGGGTAACGCGACACCGCCGTCAACACATGCACCCCGGCGTCAGCCAAGGCGCCGGGCAGCGGCAGATAATGCATGATCCCCATCGGGTGCATGAAAATGACGACGGTATTGGACGCCGTATCGGGCTTCAGATGGTGCGCCTGCAGCACCACCAGCCCATCGATGCCGCCATAGCTGTCGCGAACGCCAACCGGCTCCTGAAAGCCGATGACCAGCGGGATGCGGGCAAAGGCGTTCAAGCGGCGGCGGCCAGCTTTTTCGCCGTCCAGCCAGCGATGATGGCGCGGGCGTGCGATGCTTCAGCCGCCATGATATCGTCATGCGCCGACACGCGGGTGGTAATTTCCAGCGGCAGTCCATTGGGGTCGCTGAAATAGACCGATTTCACAAAGCCATGGTCGATTGGCCCGAAACACGGCACGCCGGCTGCGTTAAGCGTGTTCTGCCAGACCTGCTGCGCCGCCTCGTCGGCAACTTCGAACGCGACATGGCGGTCAAAGCCATGGACCAGATCGAAACTTGTCGGCGCTGCCGAATGGGGCGCATCGAAAAACGCGATATAGTTGCCGTCGCCGAGTTTGAAAAAGATGTGCACGAACGGGTTTTTGCGGCCAGATCCGGGCTCGCGCTCCTCCTCCAGGGCTGCCGCTAGCGGCAGCCCGAGGAGATCCTCGTAAAACGCCCGCGTCTCCTCTGCATCTCGGCAACGATACGCACTATGGTGGATACCACGCAGCACAGCATTCGTCATCGTTGCGTCTCCTCGCATGTTGTCCGCAGCATGCCACAGCAGCCGCACCGTGCAACTGTTCAAGTTTCGGTACCCCTTAACCCCGCCGCCAAAACCGGCTATCCCCCTGATTGGCGGAGGGGGAACAGACCAAATGGCCGACAGTATCTTCATCGGTAAGGGCGAACAGCACCCCCAGGCGCTGGTTCTGAAACGCGCCAACCGGCATGGGCTGATCGCCGGCGCCACCGGCACCGGCAAAACGGTGACGCTGCAAACGCTGGCGGAGGGTTTCTCACGTGAAGGCGTGCCGGTGTTTCTGTCCGACGTGAAGGGCGACATCGCCGGCATGGCGATGAAAGGCAGCGACGCCGCCAGCTGGACTGGCAAGCGCGCCGCCGAAATCGGTATTGCCGACTATGATTACACCGCCAATCCGGTGGTGTTCTGGGATTTGTTCGGCGAGCAGGGCCACCCGATCCGAACGACAATCTCCGAAATGGGGCCGCTGCTGCTGTCGCGGCTGATGAGCCTGAACGACACGCAGGAGGGTGTGCTGTCGGTGGCGTTCAAATATGCCGACGACATGGGGCTGTTACTGCTGGATCTAAAGGATTTGCAGGCGATGTTATCGTTTTGTGCAAACAATGCCGCCGAACTCAGCACCAAATATGGCAATGTTACCAAAGCCAGCATCGGCAGCATCCAGCGCCAGTTGCTTCAGCTCGACAGCCAAGGCGCCAATAATTTCTTTGGCGAACCGGCGCTCGACATCACCGATTTTATCGGGGTCGACAGCCAGGGGCGCGGCCGGATCAACATCCTTGCTGCCGATCGCCTGATGCAGTCGCCGCGGCTGTACGCCACCTTCCTGCTCTGGCTGCTGTCCGAATTATTCAGCACGCTGCCAGAGGTCGGTGACCCCGACAAGCCCAAGCTCGTGTTCTTTTTCGACGAAGCCCATCTGTTGTTCGACGAAGCGCCAAAGGGGCTGCTCGACAAGGTCGAACAGGTGGTGCGGCTGGTGCGTTCCAAAGGCGTCGGCGTCTATTTCATCAGCCAGAACCCGATCGACATTCCTGAAGCCATCGCCGGGCAATTGGGCAACCGCGTTCAGCATGCGCTGCGGGCGTTTACCCCGCGCGACCAGCGTGCCATCAAGGCGGCAGCCGAAACCTTCCGCGCAAACCCCGACGTCGATGTCCGCACCGTCATCACCGAACTGAAAGTCGGAGAAGCGCTAGTATCGCTTTTGATGGCCGATGGCGCGCCGTCACCGGTCGAACGCACCCTGATTGCTCCGCCGCGTTCACGCGTTGGCCCGGTAACGCCCGACGAGCGTGCCACCATTGTTAATGCATCGCTTTATGGGGGAAAATATGACGATGGGGTTGACCGCGAATCGGCGTGGGAAATGCTCAACAGCCGTGCCGCTGAAACGGCCGCTAAAACCGAAACCGAGAAGGTCGCCGCGCTGAAAGCCAAGCTCGACGCCACCGCCGCGGTTGCGGCCGAAAAGCAAGCCGCAGCCGCAGCAAAGGCCGCTGCTGCTGCCGCCAAGGTTGCGGCCCGGCCGCAACCAAAAAGCTTTGCCGAAAAAATGATCGAATCGACGGCGCGATCCGCCGCGACTTCGGTTGGCCGCCAGCTTGCCGGCAAATTCGGCGGCCAGTTGTTGCGCGGGTTGCTTGGCGGGCTGTTGAAGTAGGTGGCCCTGCGACCGTGCTGGGCTGCTGCGCTGGTTTTGGGAGTGCTGCCAGCCAGTGCGCGCGGCGACGATGGGCAGTTATGGGCCACTGCCATCATTCAGGGGCCGATCGACACTCGCACGGCTGTCGTACCGATGGTGTGGATGGAAGTGCAGTCGCGCATGACCAACGATATGTCCCACCTCGGTCAGTTTATCGTTCGGCCGGGATTCGGCTTGCGTTTTGGGCCGGATTTTCAAGCGCTGTTCGGCTTTCAGTTTCAGCGGAACAGCCCGGAAAATGGCAGGGACACGTCCGAGCACCGGACGTATGAACAGCTTATCTTGCCGCTGTATCGCGACCCTGAGCACTTGATCGTCACCACGCGCCTGCGCCTCGAACAGCGCAGCGTTGACCATACCCAGGACCTTGGCTGGCGGGCTCGGGCCATGGTCCGCCTGCAGCTGCCGCTGCATGGCGCTGGCAGCGCGGGGCCGCTGATCTGGAGCGAGGCCTTTGTCGGACTCAACGACACTGATTGGGGGCAACGGACCGGCGTGCGGCAGGTTCGTGCCTTTGCCGGTGGCCTCGTTCCAATCGACAAGCGCCTCAATTTCGAAGGCGGCTATATGGCACAATTCGACCGCGCGCCGGGCAATGGCCGGATCAATCATGTCATCCATCTGACCCTGAACTATCGGTTGGGCAAATGATCGACGCTAGTCAGATTACAAACGATACCTCGTGGCGGCCGGCGCTGCGGGTCCAGCATATACCACCGTCGATGATTTGCAGATCATGGCCATCAATGTGCGCCGATGGCAGCCCCGGGACACTACAGCGCTGAATGCTGATCGAATAATCCGCATCGCCAAGGCGCAGCACCATGTCCGCACCCGGCCAATCCGGCGGCAGGCAGGGCTTCAGGCGCAAACTGTCGCCGTGGCGGCTGAGGCCGATGATGCCCTCGATACCGGCGCGGAACATCCAGCCGGCGGCGCCGGTGTACCAGGTCCAGCCGCCGCGCCCGGCGTTGGGGGTGACCGAATAGACATCGGCGGCAACCACATAAGGCTCGGTGCGGTAGTGCGCGGCGGCAGCGGCGGTCCTCGCATGGTTGATCGGATTGAGCAGCCCGAACAGTTCCACCGCCCCCGCCCCATCGCCCATGCGCGCTGCTGCAAGGATCGTCCACATTGCGGCATGGCTGTACTGGCCGCCATTTTCCCGCAGGCCCGGTGGGTAGCTGCGGATATAACCCGGATCGCGCGGCGTCGTATCGAACGGCGGGGTGAACAGCTTTACGATGCGCGCGTCGTTGTCGACGAGGTGGCGGCGGACCGAGGCCATCGCCTGTGCGGCCCGCGCCGGGTCAGCGGCGCCGCTGAGCACCGCCCAGCTCTGGGCGATCGAATCGATCCGGCACTCGTCGCTGTCTTTTGAACCGAGCCAGGTGCCATCATCGTAAGTGGCACGGCGATACCATTCGCCGTCCCACGCGACGGCTTCGATGGCCGCTCGCACGCTTTCGGCATGGGCCCGCCAATGGGCGGCCCGCTCCGGCTGACGCGCCTCGGCAAAGGGCGCAAAGCGGTTGATGGCGTGGATCAGGTGCCAGCCGAGCCAGACGCTCATCCCCTGCCCGCCCTCGCCGACGCGATTCATGCCGTCGTTCCAGTCGCCGCCGCCGATCAGCGGCAGGCCGAGCGCCCCCGTCATCGTCAAAGACTGGTCAAGCGCTAGGGCGCAATGTTCATATAGCGACGGCGCGTCGCTGCTGCTGCCCGGCTGAAAGAACGCATCATGTTCACCCGGCTCAAGGAGTCGACCTTCGAGAAACGGGATGGGCATTTCAAGGATCGCCGCATCGCCCGTGGATTCGACATAGTCGGCGACTGAAATCGCCAACCAGCCGCGATCATCGGAAATCCGTGTCCGCACGCCGCGGCCGCTTTCGGGCAGCCACCAATGCTGGACATCGCCCTCGCGAAACTGCCGTCCTGCGGCGCGCAACAGGTGCGGACGAACCAGATCGGGACGCGCCAGCAACAGCGCGCCGCCATCCTGCAACTGATCGCGAAAGCCATAGGCGCCGCTGGCCTGGTAAAAACCGGCGCGGCCCCAAACCCGGCAGCCAAGCACTTGATAGAGCAGCCAGCCGTTGAGCATGATATCGAGTGCGCGATCGGGGGTTCGCAGACGGACAGTGCCGAGAGTTGTCGTCCAATGGGCAGTTGTGCGGGCGAGTTCGGCGTCGAGATCGGCCTCACGCCAGTGCCTGACCAGTTCGCGTGCCGTCTGACGGTCGGCAGCTTGACCGATCGTCCAGACGATTTCGCACGACGCCCCGGGCGCCAGCGTGACGTCGGTGGTGAGGACGGCGCACGGGTCGAACCCGGCGCCGCTGGCGGGCATCAGCGGCAGGTCATGGGTGAGCGCCGCCGGCATCGCCGCGCTGCCGCCGCGCCCCAGAAACGCCGCGCGATCGCAGGTCCAGCCGGTCTGGCGGCCATCGAGATCGGCAAAGGCGATGCGCGAGCCGGTTTCGGGATCAAACGGGTTGCGCGCAAAGAGCGCGCCCGTTTCAACGTCATGCTCGGTAACGATGTGCGCGGCGGTCTTGGATCGCGCCTGGCCCAGCACCCATTCGGCATATCCGGTGACGGACAGGGCGCGCGGCGTATCCGACAGGTTGCGCAACGTCAGTCGCGCCAGACGCAGCGGCGCGTCTAGCGGCACGTGGATCAGCAGGTCACTTTCGATATCATGCGCCACGGCGTGGAAACGGCTGGCGCCAAAGCCATGACGGGTAATTCGCGAGCCGGGGGCGCCAGCGGGCGCAGCTGTCGGTGACCAGACCTGACCGCTGTCACGGCACCGGATATACAGGCTGTCGCTCGGCGGGTCGGACACAGTGTCGTTCGACCAAGGTGTCAGCTGATTTTCGCGGGCGTTGCCTGACCAGATGGCGCCAAGCGCATCGCCGCTGACCTGGCAACCGAAATCCGGATTGGCGATGACATTTATCCATGGTGCCGGGGTAGTGGCGCCATCGGTCAGGATCATCGCATATTCGATGCCATCGGCGTGGAAGCCACCAAAACCGTTCCAATATTCCAGCGTCTCGATACTGGGCAACGAAGCATCGCGCACACGCCCCGGCCGAAGCGGCAGGGCCGGACGCATTGGCGCCAGGCCCACCGCAGCCGACAGCGGCGGCATCATGTCAACGCGCTGCAACTGCCGTCGGAGGGCGCCGCGCTGCGCCAGAAGTTCGACTCGCGACAGCGCACGTAGCGTCGCCACCTGCTGATCCTGCATCAGGTCGCTGCGCAACGCATAGACCTCGCCGCGTACCCCGGGCGGCGCCGGGCGCGCGCGAACGACCCGCACCGCATCGTCGATGGCGTTCTGCAAATCCTGGATGTACGACGCCTTGCGTTCGTTGAGGATGACGAGGTCGAACGCCAGGTAACGCGCCTGCAAGAATTCATAGGCGCGCAGCGCATCAGTAATCAGGATCATGTCGCGCGGATCATCGATGCGAACGATCATGATGGGCAAGTCGCCCGAAATGCCATGGACCCACAGCGCCGACTGCGGGCTGGCGGCTGTCGCCACGACATCGGGTGGCGGCGCCAGCGCAGCACCGGCATTGACGATATGCGCCGCCAGCCGCTGAAAATCGGCGGCGTCGCCAGGATCGAGCTTGAGGAAGCGCCGCTCGATCTGTGCCTGCGTCCACGCGCCGACCTGGGCACGATCAAAGGCGGCAGGGTCGCGGTGGCGATCGATGGCATCGAGCAGTTCGGCGCGCGTTTCGGCAGCGATGGTCCAGAAGGCGACGCGCACCGTTTCGCCCGGCGGCACGATGATCGGACAACGCAACACCAGCATCGGATCGAGCACGGTACCGGCATGACCGGCCAGCGGCCCCTCAAGCCCCGTGGGGTTGGCGGTGGTGCGACCGCGCCCGATAAACGCACTGCGGTCGGTTTCCCAACTGATGGGATCGGTCGTTTCGGCTTCGACAACCGCGAGGTGCGCCGTCCAGATGGCAGGATCATCGGCACTGCGCAGCCGACGGTGTGCAATCAGCACGCCTTGCGCCCATTCGGTTTCGATAAACATGCGTGCAAACGCCGGATGGCCGAGCTCGGTCGCTTGCGACCCCAGAGTTAGCTCAATCGCCGAAGTCAGCGCGATACGGCGCGGGCGGTTGCCGCGGTTCGCCACCGAAACCCGGCGGACTTCGGCATCGTCTTCGGGCGAGATCAGCACTTCGGTGGTGGTCGACAGCACGCCATCGCTGCGGTGAAACTCGGCACGGCCTTCGGTGAAAACGGCGCTATAACTGCTCGGCTGCGGCCCCAGCGGCGCCAGCGTTGCGGACCAGGACAGGCCGGCCAGTGTGTCGGTCACATAAATCCAGCTGCCATGGCCATGGACAACAGGGTCCTCGCGCCAGCGGCTGATTGCCAGGCCCTTCCAACTGCTGCGGCCCGACCCCGCGGTGGTCAACAGCACCGAGTAACGGCCGTTCGACAACAGATGCACCGGATGCACCGCCTCAGGCTGCAACCCATAGCTGCGCACAGCGCCGGCCTCGGCGGGGCGGTCGGTCGCGGCGACCGCGACCTCCTCGGCGCGTGGGTTGAAGGTGCCGACCCCGCGCGGCGGGCGCTCATGCAACAACAAGGCCGCGGCGCGGATCATCGGCTCGGCGTGGAAGGCAGCGCGCAACCGGCCGCCATCGAGAACATTGCAAATGGCGAGCAGCGCCATGCCCTGGTGGTGCACCATATAGTTGCGCACGACAGCGAAGCGTTCGCCATCCGGTACCCGCGTCGGAGTGAAGTCGACGGCTTCATAAAAGCCGAACTGTCCAAGCGCACCGATCGCTTCCAGAGCCGCAAAATTGTCCAGCGCGGCCTTGGCATCAACCATTGTCGCCAGCCCGGTAGCATAGGGCGCAATGACCAGGTTTTCCGAAAGACCCCGCTTCAGGCCCAGCCCCGGCACGCCGAAATTGGAGTATTGGTAGGTCATTTCCGGGTCACGGGCGTTATAGGCACTTTCCGAAATGCCCCACGGTACGCCCGCCTCGCGCGCATATTCGCGCTGCCGTTCGACGACGAGCCGGTTCGAAGTTTCGAGCAGACTGCCATCCGGCGCGCGCATCAACAGCGACGGCATCAGGTATTCGAACATCGACCCCGACCAGGAGATCAGCACCGAGGCATCGGCAACGGCGGTGGCGCTGCGGCCGAGGCGGAACCAATGCTTGGCTGATACATCGCCCTTGGCAATCGCGAACAGGCTGGCCAGCCGCGCTTCGGAGGCGAGCAGATCGTAGCAGCTTTCATCGCGCCGATTGTCAGCAGCAGACCAGCCGATCGAGAGCAGCAAACGCTCGGGATCAATCAGGAAAGCGAAATCCATCGCCAGCGCCATCCCCCGCGCTTCACTGGCAATGGCGTGGGCCCGCGCGGTACTTGCCGGGTCAGTCCAGGCTTCGACCAGATTGGCCAACGCGATCAGATGGCCTGCGAGGTTGCCGCTGTCGACCGCCGAGACATAGGCGGGATCAAGCACGCGCAAATCACGCGTGTCGTACCAGTTGAAGAAGTGCCCTCGATAGCGCGCCAACCGACGCAACGTTGAAAAGCTCGCCTCCAGCCGTTCGAGCGCCGCCTCGGCAGTGCACCAGCCCTTGTCACGCGCTGTCGCAACCACGAGCAGATACAGGCCGATGTTGGTCGGCGACGTGCGGCCGGCCACCACGGGATCAGGCACCTCCTGCATATTGTCGGGCGGCAAATGATTGTGCTCGGCGGTGACGAAGGTTGTGAAAAATGCCCAAGTCTGCCGGGCGATCGTTTCAAGCTGCGCACGCTCGGCCGCATCGAGATTTGGCGCGGTGGCAATTGGACGCGGCCGGCTGACGCCCCAGGCAATCGCCGGCGCCGCCAACCAGGTAGCGACCAGCGGCAGCACCAACGGCCAGACAGCGGGATTGTGCCATATCGCCAGCGCGCCGGCGACCAGTGCCAGCACCACCGATTGTCCCATGAAGCGATACAGCTGAGCGATATCTGGATCAGGTGCCTTACTGGCCTTGGCGGCGGTTGTCCATTCGAGCAAATGGCGCCGGATGACGAGACGGACCATGGTCCGAGCGATGGCGTCGATCATCCGCACCGCCTGGTCGGCGACGGTCACCAGTTGCAGAGCAAGGTGCGCAAAGGCGATGCGCACATCATTGCCTATGACGCGCCAGTGCGCGGGCAGCGCCACAAAGCGGCCGCGTTTGGACGTGATCAATGATGGCAACGGCAGCAGCGGCGGGATAGCGATGAACAGCAGGACAGCGAAAATCCAGCGGCTAGCCGAGGAAAACGGCATGAACCAGCCGCCGACCAGTGCCGTGACGATGGCCGGGGCGACCAGAGAACGCCGCAGATTGTCGAGCATCTTGGCGCGGCCATTGCCCGGCAGGCGGTCCGCCGGTGTTGGGCCGCGTCCAAAAATCCACGGCAGCAGTTGCCAGTCACCGCGCACCCAGCGATGTTGGCGCCGCACGGCGGCATCATAACGCACCGGGAAGTCCTCGACGACCTCGATATCGGAGATCAACCCGGCACGCGCAAAGGTACCTTCGAACAGATCATGGCTGAGCATGGTGTTGTCGGGCACGCGGCCGGCCAGCGACGCCATGAAGCTGTCGATTTCGTAAATGCCCTTGCCGGTGAACGAGCCTTCACCGAGCAGATCCTGATACAGATCCGACGCTGCCGACGCATAGGGATCGATCCCCGCCGGCCCCCCGGCAAGCGCCTCGAAACGCGACTGACCGCGCCCCAGTGGCAACGCCACGGTGACGCGCGGCTGCATGATGCCATATCCCGACACCACGCGTCGCAACACGACATCGAAGCGCGGCCGGTTGAGCGGATGCGCCATCTTGCCAATCATCCGCCGTGCCGTGCCCAGTGGCAGCTGCGTATCGGCATCGAGAGTGATGACATAGCGCACGCCCGGCGGAACGGGCGGAGACGCGCCATCTGCGTCGCAATATGACGTATCGACCGCGCCGCGCAGCAGCCGGTTGAGCTCATGCAGCTTGCCGCGCTTGCGTTCCCATCCCATCCAGCAGCCTTCGGCTGGATTCCACTGCCGCCGGCGATGCAGGAACATGAAGCGCGGTGGGCCATTTGCCACCGGGTAGCGCGCGTTGAGCGCAGCGACGGCGGCGCGGGCACGTTCCAGTCGCTCGCCCTCGCCCCGCAGAATCTCGCTGCCGGCATCAGCGAAATCGGACAGCAAGGCGTAGTGCACGGCATCTTCGCGTGTCGTCAGGTGGTGAATTTCAAGGTTGCCGATCTCCTCGCGCACCCGGACATCGGCGCCGAGCAGCACCGGGACCACCACCAGCGTGCGCAGGTCCAAGCCGATGCCCTGATCGAGCTCCAGTGCCGGAATGATGCGCGGGGGCAACAGCGCGGCCATGATACGATTGACCATGGCGGTGGCGGTTTCGATGCACAGCACCAGCAGCGCGCCGAGCAGCGGCAGTGCCAACCCCGGCCGCGGCGCCGTGCCATCCAGCCCGGCCAACGGCACCAGCGCCAGCACGACCGCGACCAGCATGATCAGCGCGATATACAGCTTGATGCCGCCGGCGCGGACCTGGCGCGCTAGCCGGGTCCCCGCTGGCGGCACATAGCCGATGGCGTCCTCGAGTGCCGTGCGGCCTTCGCCGATGAGGAAAAACCCGGGATCCTTGTCGGCAACATTGTCGCGGTGGCGCGCAGCGGTGAGCGCCAGCGCCCGCGTCGCCACGGCATCCTCGGTATAGTCCGAGCCGCGCGACAGTTCTTCCAGTGCGTTGCGGTAAAGGTTGCGCGACGGAAAATCCATCGCGGCGAAGTTGCTGCCGGCGCGCAGCACATGGTCGGCGAGGCTGAGCGCCTCGACCATCTCCCCCCAATCGGTTTCGGCGATAACGCGCATCGCGATGATGACGTTGCGGATCGACGATGTCGAAGCGATCAGCGCCGTCTGGGCGATGCTGTCCGTCTCTGAAATGCCGCGCCCCCCGGCGACGGCATGGCCTTCGAGCCAGCGCCGCGCCAGTTCGCTGCGCGTGTCGACGTCGCGCAGCCGCAGTGCCAGCTGGCTGATGAACGCCGGTGACTGCGGGCGATCGATGGTCGTCAAGCTGGCGAGCGCGGTGGCATCGCTGCTGGCGGCGAACAGCGCGTCGGCAAAGCTGTCGGCGCGCGACCGATCATGTTCGTCGGCCATCGCCAAGTCGGCGAGGCGGCGCAGGTTCTCGATGAGCACCAGTTGCAACGAGATCGCCAGCGCCCACAGCTCGCCGATGGTCAGCCCGGTCACCTGTTGATACGCCATCACGAAGCGCCGGAAGCGATCCTCTTCGAACAGGCTGTCACTGTGGGCCACATAGGCCCAGGTGATGCCGAATATCCGCGGCAGCCCCGCAAGCGGTCCTTCGGCCAATTTGGGCAGCTGACGGTAGAAATCGGCAGGCAGGTCGTCGCGAACCTTGCGAACCTGCTTTTCGACGATGTGATAATTGTCTATCAGCCACTCCGCTGCCGGGGCAATCGGGCGGTCCTGTTCCAGCGCGCGCGCCGTATCGGCATAGGTCCGCGCCAGGGCCCGGGCATTGTCATCGAGCCGAACCAGCAATTGACGGGACCGCAGCTGGCCATGTTCGATACGCTGCGCCCTGGCCAGTGACCGCCCATGGTCATCGAGCCGATCATTGCCGAACAGCTCGGCCCGCACCGGGCCGGCGTCGGCCCATACCCCAGCCGTGAGGCGCGGCCGGCCGAACAACCAAGCGCCATCCGGCACACCAACGAGTTTTTCCTTCACCTGCACAATCAATAGGTAGCCTGTTTCCTCGTGCTGTCATCCACGCAATCGCCCGACCCGGCGAAGGTTCTGCGGGCAAGTCGCCGTCTAAACAACACCGCTCGCGTGCTGTCGAAGCGGCAGCAGCCCGCATGCCACCGCGAAATCGGTGATCAGCGCGGCGTGTGCCGTGGGGGCCTCCTCGTGCGCCAGATGGCCGAGGTCGGGCAGAATATGCAGTCGTGCATCGGGTAGCCGCCCGGCGACGGTGCGCGAGGTCGCAGCGGGAATTGTTGCATCACGGGCGCCATGCAGCAGCAGGACGGGAAGATCGAGGCGAGGCAGTGCTGCCTCCAGCGCATCGAGGTCCCAATTCGCCATCAGCGCCAGCGCGCCGCCAATGTGGCCCGAAGTGCGCAGCAGGCGCTCATAAAGAGCGATGCCCCGATCATCGATCGGCGAGGCAGTGGCGCGTTGCAGGAACGATGCGACTTCGCCGGGTACACGAGTGCGCATGGCGAACAGTTCCGGCATCAACGGGTTGACGAACAACAGGCGCGCCATCGATGGAAACAGCTTGCCGGCGAGGCCAGGGAACGGCAGCAGTGCCCCGCCGAGCGAGACGAGCGCCTGCGGGCGCGCCAGGTTTCTGTCGACCATCGTCAGTGCAATGGCAGCGCCGGCGCTGTGGCCGATGGTCAAAGCGGGTGGCAACCCGAGGCTTTCGACGAGCGCGGCAACCGCCGCCGCGACGTTGACGGGCGAAGCGCGGCCGATGGCGGCGGTGAAGCCGTGCCCCGGCAGATCGGGCGCAACGACAGTGAAATGCTGTGCCAGCAGCGGCGCCAGGTCGCGCCAGCTGTGGGTGGCGGAGCCGGTGCCGTGGAGCAGCAAGGCAACCGGCCCCTGCCCCATCACCTGAACATGCCATTTTACCCCGCCGGCGGTGACGAAACGGCTGGTTTCGGCATTCGGCCAATCGCGGCCTTCGATGTCCCAGCGGGGGGCGGCCATCAGCGCAAGTTCACGGCGGCGACGACGGCGCGCGCGTCGAGACGAGGCAGTGCGACGAAGCGCGCGCCCATCGCCTGGGCAAGCGCCGCGCCTTCCGGGCGGGCGCGGGTGCTGCAATCGATGAAAACGGTGGCTATGCCGGTGGCGCCAAGGCTGCGGGCGCTGGCCAAGGCCGCCTCCTGCGGGGTCTTTTCACCGCCACCGACGTTGGCGCGGCCATCGGTGAGCACCACGACCAGCGGGGTACGGCCCCTGCTGCGTTCGGCCTCGGCGGTGCGACGGGCGAGGTCGATGCCCGCAGCCATGGGGGTCCCGCCACCGCCGGCGAGGGCGGCAAGCTCCTTTTTGGCCCGCGCCAGGCTGCGGGTCGGCGGCAAACACACGGTCGCGCCCTCGCCCCGGAACGCGATCAGCGCAACTTCGGCGCGTTTGACATAGGCCTGCGCGAGCAAAAGCTCGACAGCACCCTTGGCTTCGGACATGCGGGCAAAGGCGGCGGAGCCCGATGCATCGACAGCAAAGACCGTTGTGGACTGGGCACGGCTGACGAATCTGCGGATTCTGAGGTCGCCTTGAGTGACGGACAGCCTGCCATCGGCGCGGATTTCTCTCAGTTTCTGCCACGGCGCGGCGGCCTTTATGGTGTCGATCAGCGCCAGGCGCGCGCCGCGACCGGGTGAACCGGCGCGAATACCGGCGGGGCGACCGGATGTCAGGGTGCGCAAACGCGCGCCGCTGTTGCCGGTGGCGGGGGATTTGAAGGCAATACCGTTGGCCAGAGCATCGAGCAGACCGGGTGGCAGCGAGGTTCCAGCCGCTTCGAGAACCATATCATTGAGGTTTGACGGGGGCTGCGGCGTGTCTGCGTCTGCATCGCCAGTGGATTCCGGGGGGGATGGCGGCATTTCAGCGGGGGGTTCAGGCGGAGTTTCGGGGGCTTCGGCGGTGGAATTCTGCGGGATCTGACGGGCCCGGGGGCCGAGAACCAGTGCTGCAGCCGTGGCCAGATCGGGGTTGGCGATGGTTTTGCGGTGGTCCAGCATGGCCAGGGCATAGGCGATGCGCCCGGCATGGATGGGCGCGCGGATCGATGCGATGCCGAGTTGCACCGCCGCCGTTGCCAGCGCGGTAACAGCGTCGTCCACCGGCGTCGGATCGCCCGCAATCACCAATGGTTCGGGCAGCGCTGTGCCGGACAGCAACGCCGCCATCGGCAGGCGCACGCCGTTGAGATCCAGGTGGATGGCCAGCCGGTCTTCGAGCCCTGCGGAAACCCGCTCCTCGCCATCCGGCGCCGATTCATCGAACAGCACCAGCAAAGGCCCGCCTTCATCGACCGCGCTGCACAGCCGCGCCGCCAGCGCCGGCGCCAGTCGTTCCGCCATCGGCACGATGAGCACACCGCCGGCGATTTCGGCGAGCACCCCGGCCCGCAGCACCGGGCGGCCGGCGGCAAGCGTCGCTGTGAGGTCCAGCCCGCCGTCCAATGCTTCGCCATCGGCGCTGGCGGGCAACCGCCGCACGCGCACCGCGCGCCCCAGGGCGTCTGCCCATAAGTCCCGCACCGGGCCCGGGCGGGCGCGCAGCAACACCCCGCCGATGCGGGCGGGATTGGCCGCGAGCAGCGCCACCACCCGCAGCGCCAGCGCCCAGCGTTCATCGCTTGATGCACCAGTATCATCGCCTGGGCGCTCGTCGCCCATCATGCCGGGATCAATTCCGCCACTGCGCGGGTGATCCGCGCCGTGGAGCCGGTGTCGTCGGTGACGTTGCGGCGCAGGCGATGGCGCAGTGCCAGCGTCGCCACGTCCGCGACCTGTGCCGGTCCGACCGCCTTTTTGCCCGCCAACGCTGCCGCGGCGCGCGCGGCGCGCAGCAGAGTCAATTCGCCACGCAGGCCATCGGCACCAACGGCCTGGCACAGCCGGCTGCCGAGTTCGAGCATCGCATCCGACACCTCGACCTTGGGCAGGCGCTTGCGCGCCGCAGCGATGCGGGTGACGGTCGCGGCCTCTGCCCCGGCATAGGTTGCGGCAAACGCCAGCGGGTCACGGTCGAACCGGTCGCAACGCTTGACGATCTCGATGCGGTCGGCAAGCTCGGTCGGGGTGCGCACATCGACCGACAGGCCGAAGCGATCGAGCAACTGTGGCCGCAGCTCACCTTCCTCGGGATTGCCCGAGCCAACGAGGATGAAGCGCGCCGCGTGGCGAATGCTCAAGCCCTCGCGCTCGACCAGATTTTGGCCCGAAACCGCGACATCGAGCAGCAGATCGACCAGATGATCCTCCAGCAGGTTGATCTCGTCGATATACAGGAAGCCGCGATTGGCCTTGGCGAGCAACCCCGGTTCAAAACGCTTTTCCCCCGTCGCCAGCGCGCGTTCCAGATCCAGACTGCCGACGACCCGATCCTCGGTGGCGCCAAGCGGCAGATCGATGAACGGCACCGGCACTTCGGCGATCGCCTTGCCCGCACGCGCCGTGCAATGGTCCGGGCACGGCGCCGCATCCCCGGGCGCACAGCCGTAGCGGCAGCCTGCGACGATCTTCATCGGCGGCAGCAATGCCGCCAGCGCGCGCACGGCCGTGGACTTGCCGGTGCCGCGATCGCCGAATACCATCACCCCGCCAAGCCGCGGCTCCACCGCCGCCATCAACAGCGCCGATTTCATCTCGGCCTGGCCGACGATGGCGGAAAACGGGAAGGGAGTAGCCATGCAGTGTCCATCTAGCATGACAGTCGGGGGCGGCAAGGCGCGCGTGGTTATTTGGATGGAGCGCCCGCCGATGCCGCCGCAGCAGCGTCGACATAATCGGTGGACCACGGCCCGATGGCGGTGCCGATGATGATCGTATCTTCGTCCGACCCGTCGAAATGAACGGCACCGGCCGGCACCACCAGCACGCTGCCGACCGGAAAGGCCGGCGCCGCGCCCTTGTCCATCGCCCGGCCATACCCCAGGTGCAGACTGCCGCGCGCCACCACCACCCGCGCCGTTGCGGCGTGACTGTGCGGCGAATCCCAGACCCCTGCCGGGATGAGGAAAGCATGGGTGAACGGCGCGCCCGGCACGGTGCGCACGCCTTCGAGAAGCGCAAAGCGCGTGCCGTCGGGGTTGGTGCGTTGCAAGGGAATGGTGTCGGGTGTCGAGGCGGCGGGCGGGGCGGTAGCCGGGATGGTGTAAGGGGAAAACGTTTGCGCCGCGGCTTGTGCGCCGGCCAACAGCGCCGACAGCATCAGGGCAGGAAGCATAAGGGCGGTCAGCATTACGGCGGGGGCGACAAGGCGCATCGGCGGCACTCCGGCAAAGCGCCGTTGTGCCGCCGATTCGCCGCCGAGTCTGGCGGTTTGCGGACGCGGCATTCCTGCCGTCGTCGGCTGCGCACCGCGGGGTGTTTCATGCAGCCAGCAGCGGCCGGTCGCTACGCAGCAATCTGCCCGCGCTGCCGGCGTTGCGTCATGCCGATAAAGGCAATGCCGCTCATCATCGTCGCCCACATGCTCGGCTCAGGCACGGCACTGGCCGCCACCACAGTTGGCGTATCGCCGCCGACGAGTTGTTCCTTCGTGTAATAGGCAATGCTTCTGGCTGCAGCGCGGTTGAGCGCTCCAACGCTGTTGTTGGTGACGATGTTGTCGGTGCCGTTGGGCAAATTCATGCTGACGCGCCACGGCGCGCCGTTCATCGTGGTCAGAACATTGCCGGAAATTACGCTGTTGCTGCACGTTCCGCAGGAGACGCCTTGGGGAAACAGTCCGTCGACGCGATTGCCGATGAACGAAATTCGCGTGCTGACACCTTTTGAGCCGAAATTGTTGAAGCCTTGGGTCGCGCCCAGCGCGGTGTTGTTCCGCACCATGATGTTATCCAGCGGGTGCGCAGCATCCGAGTTCCACATCTGCGCGCAATCCGGGTGGTTGCCGACCAGCGGCGTCGTGCCGCTGCAGCGATTGCCTTCGACCAGAATGTTTGTGCTGTCAGTGACATCAAAACCGTCGTTGACCGAGGCCACCGAATTGTTCTGCACGATGCTGCCCTTGGTCACGGTGTCAAACAGCACGCCGGCGCGAAGCTTTGTGAATGTTCCACCCTTTACGGTTGCGTTGGTCGTGCCACTAAAAGCGATGCCATACCCGCCATAATAGCCAACCACCGACGGATTGATGAAGGTGATGTTGCTGCCGCCATAGATCACGATGCTCTTGTTGTATGTGGTCAATGCGGTTGCCGAACCAAAATTGCCGCCCAGTGTCCGAACGCCCGAAACATTTTTGAACAGCAGCGTGTCGGAGAATTTTGCCGCCGATGCATCGAGGGTCAATCCAGTGGCAAAGGATCGGTTGACCAATCGGGTCATGCCAAACTGGCCGACAAGATTTATCACATCGCCATCGCTGGCGCTGCCGAAGATGGATGCGATGTTGGCGGAATTTGCAGTAACTACCGTCGCAAACGCTGGTGCTGCAAACAATGAGATAATAGAAACTGAAATAACGTTACGAACGAAAAACATTACACAACCCTTAACAACACATAAGGTATCAAAACAGGCCGCTGAACCTGCTACAGTCCAAGCAGCACGTTCGAATTAGGGCGCAAATGAGGTGGAAAATAGCTCGGGTCTTTACCGTAAGTATTTCCACGGTAGTGATCGCATGCGCTGGCCGGACGCCGTGGTCATCGCGCCATGTGTACGCAAATCATCATGATGCGGCGCGCGGTCATGCAGCGTTACCGGCCCATTTGAGGCATCGGTCGGATGCAAAAAGGGGGGGGTTGGGCGCGGGCGCGCTTGCCGGGAACGGCGAGTCGCCGATCTCGCGACGGCGGGCGCCCATCGCCACGTTGCATGCGCTGGGCCCACGCCGTCACCGGGGTTGAGGTGATTTCAATCGTCTGTAATCGACCCCGGTTCTGGTCAGGGGTTTCGACAGCGGCAAGCGGCGCCGCCCCCAAATTCGGTCAGAAGTCCTTGCGTGCCGTCACGAACCATTGGCGCGGCGCTGCTGCCAGCAGTGTTTGGTTGTCGCCGGCAAAACCATAACCGTTCGAGCCGATGGTGGCGACGTAACGCTTGTCGGTCAGGTTGGTCACCGAGCCTTCGATGCCGAAGCCATTGAGGAAGCCGGTGCCGGCGAAGCGATAGCCGATCTTGGCGTCGAAGACTGCCCGACCGGAAACCGATTTGTCATTCGAGAAAGTGAAAAAGCGCTCCGACATGAAATTGCCGTTGGCGCGAGCGTAGAAGCCATCCTGGTCGAAGGCGAGTTCGACATTGCCGATGTGCTTTGGCGAATCGACGACAGTCTTGCCCTTGATCAACTGGGTGACGACGCCAACCGCGTTGACGACGTTGTTGCGATAGGTCGAATCATTATAGGCATAACTGGCGGTGATGGTGACGGGCGGAATAACCCGCCAGGTCAGCCCGGCTTCCACGCCAAGCGCGCGCACCGAGCCGACGTTGGCGAGCACGGTGGGGTTGCCGACGATGCCGGCGCCGGTTTGCGTCGCCAGGATGCGGTTTGAAAAATCGACATAATACCCAGCAACGACGCCGTGAAGACGACCCGTGCCGAAGCGGTAGCCGGCCTCCACGGTCTTGGAGCGTTCCGGCTTGAGTGTCGGGCGGATTGAATCAAAGCCGGCCTGGGTCGTTGCGAACGGGCCGCTTGTGGCGGCCGCTGTGAAGGCTCGCTGATTCTCGGTGTAGTTTGCGAAGATTTCGCCGGCGTCATTGCCGAGTTTGTACAGGGCGCCCGCCTGCGGCAGGAACAGATCCTCGGACTTGATATTGCCGATCGCCAGTCGTCCGGTGACGATGTTCTCGCGGGCGCGCAGCGTCACGCTCTGGCGCTTGAACCCTGCCGAGATCGACAGAGCATCGGTCAGCGCCCATTCGTCCTGCACGGCATATTGGAAGGTTTGCGTGTTGTAATTGTTGTACCACTGCGTGAAGAACGGGTTCTGCTGATAGGTCAGCGCCGTGGTGTTCGGAACCGTGGTGCCGGATACGCTGTAAAAGCGCCGCGCCTGATTGAAATCGTTGTTTTCCCACCACAGGTTGAGCTTGACGGCGTGTGCGCCGAGGTCGGCGGTGACACCGCCGAGGAACCCGATCCGTTCGATGCTGTATTCGGTGGTACGGAACGAAACGTCATTGCCGGACGGGCTGGCGACATACGGCGTGAACCACGACCCCTGTCCCTTGTTGTTGTGGTAATAGCCCTGCACCGAAGCCTTGAGGCGATCGGTTAACGGCACATCGAGCCTCAAGCCGCCGAGATAATCGCGGCGCAGGCCGCCTGCGTCGTAATAGGCGTCATCGACGCTGGTATAGGGCGCCGGAAACACCTTGCCGGCGGTGTTGGGAACGCGGGGGATGAAGCCGCCGACATCGCCGCGGTTGGTGGCAATTTGCGCCAGCTTCATCGCCAGCGGCCAGTCGCCCGAGATATTGTCCCAATCATAGCCGAGTCGATTGATTTGTTCGAGCGACAGATCCTGATAATCGTTTTCCTTGCGATCGGTAAAGTTGACAAAGCCGGTCAGATTGCCGCCACCGGGGAAATCATAAACGGCCTTGGCGTTGGCCTGATGCGACCGCTGGGTGCCGACACCTTTCCATTTCTTGGCATCGAGATAGGCGTAGGAAATGCTGGCGCGCAGCCCGCCAAGGTCGCCGGTATCAAGCGCTGCATAGCCGCGGATCGTGTCCTGCGAGCCATAAGTGATGTTGCCGGCGACGGAGAGGTTCTTGCCCGGATCGCGTGAGGTGAACTCGATCGTGCCGCCTAGGTTCGAAGTGCTGGCGGTGCCGAGCGCTCCGGCGCCCTGGCTGACGCGGACGTTACCGATATTGTCGGCGATGATGGCGCGGCTGATGTGGAGGCCGTTGGTGTTGCCATAGCTCATGTCGCCCAGCGGCACGCCATCGAGGGTGAAGCCGAGATGATTCTGGTTGAAGCCGCGCAGCGAGATGCGCGTCGACCATTCATAGACACCGAACGGATCTGCCGACTGGAAATTGACACCGGGAAGTTTTTCGATTGCCTTGAACGGGCTGGAGCCGGCCACCGTCTGGCGCAGATCGACCTGGGTGACTTCGGTGACCTGGCGGACTTGGCCGCGCCCGAAGACGATGATTTCGGCATCTTCGCCAGCGGCTGCGGTCGCGGCAAGTTGGGTGATGGCGGCGGCGGTTTGCGCAGCGGCTGCACTGGCAAACATCAGGCAGGCACCGGCGAGCAGCACGGCGCGGATCGGCTTCATCGTCATCAAAATCACCAGTCGGTTGAGGAACGAGTGGCGTTTCGCACCCGTATGTGACGGTGAGGTTCAACAAAGATTGCAGATCGGCTTTGCCAGGGGGTTGTTGCTGCGGCGCAACAGGCGTTTCAGCCAAACGGTGCGTCCAGCGACGTTGGCGGCACCGAAAACCATTTCGGGCCAGTTTCGGTCATGTGGAAGCAATCCTCCAGCCGCACGCCGAATTTGCCGGGGAGATAAAGGCCGGGTTCGTTGGAAAAGCACATACCGGCAGCCAAGGGCGTGGTTTCGCCGTGGACGAGGTTGACGGGTTCGTGGCCGTCCATGCCGATGCCGTGGCCGGTGCGGTGCGACAGGCCCGGCAAGCGGTAGCCCGGGCCGAAACCCTTTGTTTCGTACCAGCGGCGCACGGCATCATCGACGCTGCCGGCGGGAGCGCCGATTTTCGCAGCCGCCATCGCGCGTTGCTGGCCTTCGGCGACAGTGTCCCAGACGCGGCGCACATCATCGGGCGCGCGGCCGGGAACGAAGGTGCGGGAGATGTCGGAGGTGTAGCCGTGAATCGCACAGCCCGAATCGAGCAGCACGACTTCGCCGGGGCGGACCATCTGCGGATTGCGCGAGCCGTGCGGATAGGCGGCAGCTTCCCCCAGCAGCACCAGCGCACCTTCGGGCACGGCGCCGAGTTGGGCGTGGGCGGCGTCGATCATCGCGCTGATGCGGGCCGGGTTCATGCCAGGCTCGATGCGGGGGTAGACCCATTTGTAAGCCGCGATGGTGACATCATTGGCGGCTTGCATCAGCGCCAGTTCGGCGGGAGTCTTGATCATGCGGCAGCCGCGCACGATGGGGTTGGCAGAAGTGAGGCGAGCATTCGGCAGCAGCAATGCCAAGCCGTCACTGGCGAAGAAGCGCACGGTTTCCTCGATGCCGATGCGGGATTTGGCGAAGCCGCGTTTGCTCAGCGCGTCAGCGATCAGCGCGATGGGGCTTTCATCCTCCTGCCAGACGCGGACGTCGGCCGGAACGCCGAGGGTCTGGCGAACCGAAGGCTCCTCGAAGAAGGGCGTGACGATCAGCGGCTGGCCATGGGCGGGGATGAGCGCGGCGGTCAGGCGTTCGGAGCGCCGCCACTGGATGCCGGTGAAATAGTCGAGCGACGAGCCGGGTTCGATCAGGATGGCGTCGATATTGACAGCGGCCATCAGGCGCTGGGCACGGGCAATTCGCGCGGCGCGCTCTGCCGCATCGATGGGTCGGGCGGTGGTTGTAAGGCTGGTCAGGGCGCTGGTATCTACGGTTTGGGCACCGAGCGTGCGCGGGGCGAACGCCGCGGCGGCGGTGAGGGCGAGGAGGCGGCGGCGGTTGAGCATGGAGGTAGTTTCGGGGGTACGGCGATTGTTGGCAAGACCCCCTCACCCGGGCCGCGCAGTCGCATCCTTCGACCTTTCCCTCAACGTGAGCGGTTCAAGTCAAATGCCGATTACCTTGAGCATGGCGTCGGTGACGCCTTCGAGGCTGTGGCCGATGCCGGATTTGGCACGACCGGCGTGGGGGGCTTCTTCGGCGATGAGCACCCCGCTACCGGCGGCGACGCGATCCTTGAGCAGCGGTTCCTGGCCGAGCAAATAGGGCAGGAATGTCTCGGTACGTCCCGTCGAGTACGCCAGGCCGGCGCTGAAGCCGATGAGCTGATCCTGGCCGATGCTGCGGCGGGCGAGTGCGGGTTCGATGCGCACACCCCGGCCGCCAGTGAGGATGATCTGGGCCGGGCCATGGAAAACGAGGAAGCACAATTGCCAAGTCAGCCAGGCGTTGAGGGCGCCGAGGCGCCAGTGGCTGGTGATCTTGAGCGGGGACGCGATGGGCTGGACGACGCCGGCGATGGCGCGGGGTTGCAGGACCGCTGCTGCGCCTGATGGAAGCGACAGGATGGCAATTTCGGCGAACGGGTCTTGAATTGCCGAAACGGTGGTGGTGTCGCCGGGGCCGCCGCGGATGCGGGTGAGGAACCACAGGCCGGCGAAGATGCTGCTGAGCGGGTGGTGCGTTCTGCGGCTTCGACCGCGGCGGTGACCGAGCCGCCGTTTTCTATACGTTGATCCAGACGGCGAAGCTCAATGACGTGGACCCATAAGCTTGGCTCGCCGACGTCCTGTCCCGCATCGCCGGTCATCCGGCAAGCCGGCTCGGCGAATTGCTGCCGCGGAACTGGACACGATTGAGCACGCTCGACCAACAAGCTGATCGCGAGCACCTTCGGCGCCGCCGGCAGTCCGCCGCCCTATACCGTCGAACGCGACCAGATGGTGGTCATCGATGCCAGCGACGCCGAGCAGCTTTCGGCATCGCTCCGGAAAGCAGCGCCGCGCGCCACGCCGGAGACCTGATCTTCCTGTTCCCTCCCCACTCGACCTATAGTGGGGAGGGTCATGGGGACAGTTGGCGTGAAGCCTGTCCTGTGCCAGAAACTCTCGTCCCTCCCGCGCGACCGCTGCGGGGGACAGCCCGGAAATTCAGGAGCACCATATCATTTCACCCCATCGTCGCTGCCGCCGCATTGATCCTGGCAATGCCTGAAATCGCGCTGTCAGCCCCTCTGGCTTACCCCCACACCACGACCGTCCCCCAAACCGACGTCCAGCACGGCGTCACCGTCGGCGACCCGTATCGCTGGCTCGAAGGCGATGTTCGCACCCAGAAGCCCGTCGCCGAATGGGTCGCCGCGCAGAATCAGGTCACCCAGGCGTATCTCGCCACCCTGCCGGGTCGCGACGCCTTGAAAGCGAGGCTGACCCAGCTGTTCGATTACGAACGCATCACTTTGCCCGAAGCCCGTGGGCCCCGTGTGTTCTTCCGCAAGAATAGCGGCTTGCAGAACCAGTCCGTCCTCATGGTTCAGGACGGCAGCGGCGTGCCCCGACCACTCATTGATCCCAACCTCTGGGCCAAGGACGGCGCTACCGCGCTCGCCGAATGGAGCGCCTCGCCCGATGGCAAGCGCGTCGCCTATGCCGTGCAGGATGGCGGGACAGACTGGCGGACGATCAAGGTGCTCGACGTCGACAGCGGCAAGATATTGTCCGACGACCTCGACTGGGTAAAATTCTCAAAGATCGCCTGGCAATATGACAACAGCGGCTTTTTCTACAGCCGCAACCTGGCAACCCCCGGCGGCAAGGATTTTGTCTCGCCGGTGCTCGATCACAGCGTCTATTTTCACCGCATCGGCACCCCGCAAAGCGCCGACACGCTGGTCTATGCCTCGCCCGAAAACCGCGGTTATTACAATGAAGCCGAAACCAGCGCCGATGGCAGATGGCTGGTCATCCGGTCGAGCACCGGGTCAGACGACAGCTACGAAATCCGCGTCAAGGACCTGACCGATGCTGGCTTCGAGATGTTCACCCTTGTGAGCAAACGCGCCGATGACTGGCGCTTTGTCGGCAATGTCGGCTTGGGGCTGTATTTCGTCACCAATGCCGGCGCGCCGCGCTACCGTGTCGTCGCATTCGACAATATCACCCATGCGCCTCGCGAGATCGTGCCCGAGAGCAAGGACACCATCACCGGCGCGCACATCTTGGGCAACCACGTGCTGGTCACGTCATTGCACGACGCCAGCACGGCGGTGCGACGCTATTCGCTCGCTGGCGCGCCGCAGGGGTCGGTTGCCCTGCCCGGTATCGGTACCGCCAGCGGTTTCGAGGCTGGCGAAAGCCCCGAAGACCCGACCAGCTATTACACCTTCACCAGCTACAACGCGCCGACGACAATCTATCGCTACAATGCCGACACCAACAGCAGCAACATCTTCGCCGCGCCCAAAGTAGCGTTCAACCCAGCGGATTTCACTGTCGAACAGCGGTTTTTCGCCTCGAAGGACGGCACCAAAGTGCCAATGTTCATCGCCCACAAAAAAGGCCTTGATCTGAGCAAGGGCGCGCCGACGCTGATGTACGGCTATGGCGGCTTCAACATCAACGTTCTGCCCGCCTTCCAGGTCGATGCCCTCAGCTGGATGGAGATGGGCGGCGTCTATGCCGAAGTCACCCTGCGCGGCGGCGGCGAATATGGCGCCGCCTGGCACGATGCCGGGCGGCGCTTCAAAAAGCAGAATGTCTTCGACGATTTCATTGCCGGCGGCGAATATTTGATCAAGTCGGGCATCACGCCGAAAAATGGCCTCGCCATCCAGGGCGGCTCGAACGGCGGGCTATTGGTTGGCGCCGTCGTTAACCAGCGGCCCGACTTGTTCGCCGCCGCCTTACCTGCCGTCGGCGTCATGGACATGCTGCGCTTCCCGCTGTTTACCGAAGGCCGCACCTGGACCGACGATTACGGCGACCCCGCCGACGCCGCGCAGTTCAAGAACCTGCTCAAATACTCGCCCTATCATAACGTCCGCTCCGGCGGAGCCTACCCGGCTATCCTGGTCACAACCGCCGACACCGATGATCGCGTCGTCCCCGGCCACAGTTTCAAATACACGGCAGCGTTGCAAGCGGCACAGATCGGCGACAAGCCCCACCTCATCCGCATCGAAACCCGCGCCGGCCACGGATCGGGCAAACCAACCTCAAAGCAGATCGACGAAATCACCGATCTGTGGAGCTTCATCGGCTATTGGACCGGGCTGACGCGGAAATAGGCCGGAATTGGCAGCACGACCGCAAAACACGCTCATCCTGAGCGCAGTCGAGGGACCTTCGGGCCGACGCCTTAGTGTCCCCCGTCTTTGCTCGGGATGGGCGAAACGATCGATCAGCCCTCCAGAATCGTCCGCGCCGCTTCCGCCGCCCGCGCGTCGCCCGCCGCCACTACCCGGCCGTCGCTGCCCTGGTGCAGCAGCGCACCAGCCCAATCGGTCATGACCCCGCCGGCGCCCGTCACCACCGGTACCAGCGCCGCCCAATCGTGAAGTTTCAACCCCGCCTCGATAACAAGATCGAGGTGACCCGCGGCGAGCAAGCCATAATTGTGACAATCGCCGCCATAAAGCGTGTCGAAACTATCGGCTCGCACGCGTTCGAACGCCGCACCATCGGCTGCGTTGAAATAGTGCGGCGAACTGGTGGCAATGTGAGCGCCGTTCAACGCCGCGCAATGTCGAGCATGGGCGCGATGGCCGTTGAACAGCGTCGGCTGCCCGGCACCGCCTACCCAGCGATCACCTGCAATGCACTGATCGATCACCCCCAACACCGGCACGCCGTCTTCCAACAGCGCAATCAACGTGCCGAAAATCGCTCGGCCAGCAATGAATGACCGCGTACCATCGATCGGATCGAGCACCCAGACCCGCGCCGCATCGGCGCGATCCTCGCCATATTCCTCCCCGATGACGCCATCGTGCGGGCGGTGTTCCGCCAGCAGCGCTCGGATGGCGGCCTCGGCCTCACGATCGGCAATGGTAACGGGGGAAAAGTCCGCCTTGGTTTCCACCAGAAACGGCCGGCGAAACCATGGGCGGATGGCAGCGCCGGCAGCGTCGGCGAGCGCATGGGCGAGGACTATATCGTCGGAGGTCATTTCTGTTCCTCCCCCTCTACGGGGGAGGTGAGAGACGCGCTTCTTGGCGCGGCCCGGGTGAGGGTGACCCCCTGTGGCGACAGGGGCACACCCCCACCCGCCGCGCAAAAGCGCGAATCGCCTCGCCCGTAGAGGGAGAGGAACATGCCAAAATTCACAACCCCAGCTCCCGCAAGATCGCATCCCGGTCCGCATCCAGCCCCGGCGCTCCCGGCCGCACCAGCGGGTCGCCATGCCCCGACAATTTCACCGGGTTCCCCGCCGCCAGCAACGGCGTGCCATCGGGAAACGCCGTCTCGATCACCATGCCGCGCGCCCGCACTTGCGGGTGCGCCAGCGCCTGCGCCACGTCGTGCAGCGGGCCGCACGGCACCCCGGCCGCCTCCAGCTTTGCCAACCAATCCGCCGCCGGCGCGCTGGCCAGTCGCGCCTCCAATATGTCCGCCAGTGCCTCGGCATGGTCCGTACGCGCCGCATTGCTGCCAAACCGCGCATCGCCGAGCAGCGCTGGCAGTTCCAGCGCTGCCGCTAACGCCCCGAACAACGCATCATTGCCCGCCGCGATGACCAAGTGCCCGCCCTCGCAGGCATAAGCCGCAAACGGCGTGATCGACGGATGCCGCGCCCCCAAAGGCCCCGGCGCCACGCCGGTCACCGCATAGCGCGCGACCGCATTCTCCAATATCGCAATCTGCCCGTCGAGCATCGCCACATCGACGAACTGGCCTTCGCCGGTGCGCGCGCGATCATGCAGCGCCGACAAAATCCCGATCACGGTGAACAGCCCGGCGGTGATGTCACCCACCGACGTTCCCACACGCGTCGGCTTGCCCCCCGGCCAACCGGTCACCGACATGATACCGCCCATCGCCTGCACAACGATGTCATATGCTGCCTTGTGCGCATCGGGCCCGGTCTGCCCGAACCCGCTGGCGGCGGCGTAGATCAGCCGCGGGTGACGGGCGTGCAGCACGTCCCAACCCAACCCGAGTTTCGCCATGACGCCGGGGCGGTAGTTCTCCACCAGCACATCGGCCTTCGCCACCAGCGCATCGAAGATCACCCGGTCACCGGCGACCTTCAAATCGAGCGCGATCGATTGTTTGCCCCGGTTGATGCTGGCGAAATACGCGCTCTGCTCCACGAGAAACGGCCCGATATGCCGGCTGTCATCGCCCAGCCCCGGCCGCTCGACCTTGACGACTCGTGCGCCGAGATCGGCGAGCACCATCGTCGCATACGGCCCCGCCAGCACCCGCGACAGATCGACGATCAGCAGGTCATCGAGCGGGCCAGGCGGGTTGGTCATGCACACAGCGATAGCGACTGGCGGAGCACTCGCCAACCACGCTAAATCACCACCATGGCAACAGGCAAAATCCGCGTCGGCGTCGGTGGCTGGGATTATGATCCCTGGCGCGGCAGCTTCTACCCCGATGGCCTCGCCAAGACCAAGCAACTGGCTTTCGCCGCCGAGCGGCTTACGGCGACCGAAGTCAACGCCACCTTCTACGGCCGCCAGAAGCCCGAAACCTTCGCCAAATGGGCCGCCGCCGTGCCCGATGGCTTCCGCTTCGCGCTCAAGGCCTCGCGCTACGCGACGGCGCGCAAGAAGCTCAGCGAAGGCGGCGAATCGATCGAGCGTTTCCTCGAACAGGGCTTGACCGAACTCGGCGACAAACTCGGCCCCATCCTCTGGCAGTTCGCCGCGACCAAGACCTTCGACGCCGACGACTTCGCGCAATTTCTGACGATGCTGCCGGCGAAACAAGACGGTCTGCCGTTGCAACACGCGCTCGAACCCCGCCACGAAAGCTTCCGCGACCCGGCCTTCATCGTCCTCGCCAACGCCGCAAACGCCGCCGTTGTTTACGCCGATTCGGACGAATTTCCGTGCATCGAAGCCGCGACTGCCGACTTCACCTACGCGCGGCTGCAACGCGCCGCCTTGGATTGCCCCACCGGCTATGAGGACGCGGCGCTCGACGGCTGGGCCGGCAAGGGACGCGCATGGGCCACCGGAGGCGATGCTTACATATTCTTCATCTCGGGCGCCAAGGTCCGCAATCCCGCTGCTGCCACCGCCTTGGTCGCCAAACTGCCATAATCCCCCCTTTCGGCGCAGTGGCGTCCTGTGCCACGATGCGCCATAGATCAAAGGGGCACACATGACGGGTTTGAAGACATTTGCTTTGGCAGCACTGCTTGGCACCTCAGCGACTACAGGCGCGATGGCACAGCTTTCCCCCCAGCAAGCTGCTCGCGAAAAAGCCCTCGATGCCAGCGTCTCTGCCGCCGACCAGATGGCCTGGCTGAAGGATATGTCTTCGGCGCCGAACCATGTCGGGTCGGCGCACGACAAGGCTAACGCGGAGTTCATCCTCGCCAAGTTCAAGGAATTTGGCTGGGACGCCAAAATCGAACAATTCGACATCCTTTATCCAACGCCGATCAGCACCTTGTTGGAAATTGCCGGGCCAACACCGATCACGCTCGGCGGCCAGGAACCGGCGATCCCCGAGGATTCGACCAGCGGCAATTTAAAGGATGCACTGCCGCCCTATGTCGCATTCCAGGGCGACGGCGATGTCACCGCGCCGGTGGTTTACGTCAACTACGGCCTGCCCGCCGATTACGAAGCGCTGGCGCGGCGCGGCGTCGATGTGAAGGGCAAGATCGCGCTGGCTCGTTACGGCGGCGGCTGGCGCGGCCTCAAACCCAAACTGGCGCAGGAACACGGCGCTGTCGGCACCCTGATCTATTCCGACCCCGCCAATGATGGCTATGCGACGGTTGAAACCTACCCCAACGGCGGCGGCCGCCCGCCGGCCGGCGTCCAGCGCGGCTCGGTCGCCGACATGACGACCTTCCCCGGTGATCCCTCGACGCCGGGCTATGGCTCGGTGCCCGGCGCCAAGCACGCTTCACGCGCCGATTCGCCTACGATCATGAAAATCCCGGTGCTGCCGATCTCCTATGCCGACGCCAGCAAGATCTTTGCTGCGATGGGTGGGCCGTTGGCGCCGGACAGCTTCAAGGGGGCGCTGCCCTTCGCCTATCGTCTTGGCGGCGACGAAAATGCCAAGGTGCATCTGGCGGTCAAGTCCGACTGGTCGCTGAAACCGGCCTATGACGTGATCGCGGTGCTGAAGGGCAAGGACCGCCCCGATGAATGGGTGGTGCGCGGCAATCATCACGACGGCTGGGTGTTCGGCGCCGCCGATCCGCTGTCGGGCAATGTCGCCATGTTGTCCGAAGCCAAGGCGCTCGGCGAGTTGAAGAAAGCCGGCTGGCAGCCATCGCGCACCATCGTCTACACCAGCTGGGACGGCGAGGAGCCGATGCTGCTTGGCAGCACCGAATGGGCAGAAACCCACGCCAAGGAATTGCAGCAAAAGGCCGTCATCTACATCAACACCGATGGCAATGGCCGCGGTTTCTTCGATGCCGAAGGCAGCCACCAGTGGCAGCATCTGGTCAACGCCGTCGCCGCCGATGTGAAGGACCCCCAGACCGGCGCCAGCGTGCTCGATCGCGCCCGCGCCAAGCTGCGGGCCGATGCATTCGACGGCGAAAAGGTCAACGAGGCGGCGCTGAAGGCCGCCGAAGCCAGCGGCGACATACCGCTTGGCGCGCTGGGTTCGGGCTCGGACTATTCGTCGTTCCTCCAGCATTTGGGGCTGCCGGCGCTCAACCTGGGTTATGGCGGCGAGGGAGAATCGAGCGGTTCCTACCACTCGATCTACGACAGCTATGATCATTTCACCCGCTTCGATGACCCTGGCCTGGCCTATGGCAAGGCGCTTTCGGAAACCGTTGGCCGACTGGTGCTCCGCATCGCCGATGCCGACACGCCGCCGGTGCGCTTCACGGATCTCGCCACCACGGTTCTCGGCTATCTGACCGAAGTCAAAACTCTGATCGACACCCGCCGCAAGCAGGATGAAAAGCGCGGCGCCTTGCTTGGCAGTGACGCGTACAGGCTGGCCTCTGACCCCAAGGCGCCGGTCAGCGCGCCGCCGGCCGAAATGCCGACGCCGGTTATTGAACTCGCCGCGCTTGACAATGCCGTCGGCCGGCTCGAAGCCAGCGCCAAAGCGTTCGATGCAGCGTTCGCTGCCAAGGGCGCGTCACTGACCCCAGCGGTTCGTGCCAGGCTCAACGCAGCGCTGCGCGATATTGACCAGACTTTGCTGATTCCCGAAGGCTTGCCGGGCCGCGTTTGGTACAAGCACGCACTCTATGCGCCCGGTCGCTTCACTGGGTACGGTGCGAAAACCCTTCCCGGCGTTCGCGAAGCGGTGGAGGAACGCCGCTTCGCCGACGCCAACCTCTATGCCGGGCGCACCGCCGCCGCCATCGATCGCTTCGCGGCCCGGCTCGATGCGGCACGCGGCATGATCGGGTGAGGCTGCTTGCATCGCTGACCTCGCCGTATGCGCGCAAGCTGCGCGTGATGGCGTTGGAACTCGGGCTGCCGGTCGAAGTCGTTGAAACATCGCCGATGGACGATGGGCCGGCGCTGCTTTCAGTCAACCCGCTCGGCAAGGTGCCGGCGCTGGTGCTGGATGACGGCACCGCACTGGTCGATTCCCGGGTCATTTCGGGCTATCTGCTGGCGCAGGTACCCGGCACCACCCTGCTGCCCGCCGACGGCCCGGCGCACTGGCACGTTCGCACGACCGAAGCCATCGCCGACGGCGTTCTCGATGCGGCGATCAACCTGCGCTTCAATGCGGCGCAGCAAATCACCAGCGGCCTGTGGGTCGACCGGCAGTATCGTGCCATCGACCGCGCCATGGGCGCTCTTGCCACCCGCGTCGGCGACAACTTCGGCTTTGCCGAAATCTGCACCGTCACGGCGTGCGAATATCTCGATTTGCGCTTTCCCGGCATCGACTGGCGCGGCGCCCAACCGTCGCTCGCGGCGCTGCAAGCGCGATTGACCGACCGCGCATCCTTCGCCGCGACGCGCCCGCCGCAAGCATAACCACAAATTCCTGGGTGCGAGCCGGGA
>JAYUUE010000260.1:0-3452 GCA_043754785.1 Polymorphobacter sp.
GCCGGCTTTCGCCCCGCCGCCAGCCGTGTATAGCGGGGAGCGACATGGAGTGCGACGCAAAAATCCCCGGCGGCAATGAACCGTCATCGCCGCTGCTGCGCGCCGCCGCCGCCCGGCCGGTGACGCTGATCGGGCTGATGGGCGTCGGCAAGACCACCATCGGCCGGCGGCTTGCGGCGCGGCTCGACCTGCCGTTCATCGACGCCGACAGCGAGATCGAGATCGCCAGCGGCATGGCGGTCGCCGAAATCTTCGAACGTTTCGGCGAGGCGCACTTCCGCGATGGCGAGCGACGCGTCATCGCCCGGTTGATCGACGGCGCGCCCAAGGTCATCGCCACCGGTGGCGGCGCCTTTATCGATGCCGACACCCGAGCGTTGATCCTGGCCCGCACACTGGCAGTTTGGCTCGACGCCGATGTCGCCACGCTGGTGGAGCGGGTGCGACGCCGCGATACAAGGCCATTGCTCAAGGGAAAGGACCCCGCCGAAGTTCTCGCGGCACTGGCAGCGGCGCGCAACCCGATCTATGCCGAAGCGCCGATCCACATCGGCAGCAGGCGCGGCCCGCATGGCGAGACCGTCGATACCATTATTGCGGCGTTGGCCGCCGCCAACACGGACATCGCGCCATGATCGTCGAAGTCCCTTTGGGCGACCGCGCCTACCCCATCCACATCGCTCCCGGCCTGCTCGCCAATGCAGCGCCGCTGCTGGGGCGCTTTGCCCCGCGCAACCGGCTGGCGGTGGTCACCGACACCAACGTCGCCCGCCTGCACCTGCCGGCATTCACCGCGGCGCTGGCGGCGGCCGGGATCGCGGTCGACGAAATCATTCTGCCGCCCGGCGAAGCCAGCAAGAGCTGGGCGACACTCGAACTGCTGACCGAACGCCTGCTGCAACTCGGCGTCGAGCGCGGCGACGCGGTGTTGGCGCTGGGCGGCGGCGTCATCGGCGACCTGACCGGCTTTGCCGCCAGCATCCTGCGGCGGGGCTGCCAGTTCGTCCAGGTGCCGACGACATTGCTGGCGCAAGTCGATTCGTCGGTCGGCGGCAAGACCGCGATCAACGCCGCCGCCGGCAAGAACCTCGTCGGCGCCTTTCACCAGCCAGCGTTGGTGCTCATCGATCCCGAAGTCTTGTCGACGCTGCCCCCGCGCGAGCTGCGCGCCGGCTACGCCGAAGTCGTCAAATACGGCTTGATCGGCGACCCGCGGTTCTTCAACTGGTGCGAAGCCAATGCCGCCGCACTCTTGGCTGGCGATGCCGCCGCACAAGCACACGCCATCGCCGTGTCCTGCCGCGCCAAGGCCGCGGTGGTTGCACAAGACGAACGCGAAACCGGCGACGTGCGCGCCCTGCTCAACCTGGGCCACACTTTCGGGCACGCCTTCGAGGCCGAAGCCGGGTTTTCGGACCGGCTGCTCCACGGCGAAGGCGTCGCGCTCGGCATGGCGCTGGCGTTCGACCTGTCGGCCGCACGCGGGCTTTGCCCGCCCGAAGACGCTGCCAGGGTGCGCACGCATCTGACCGCCTGCGGCTTCGACCTGTCGCCGCACAGCCTCGGCCTGGCCGCACCGGCAGCCCAGCTGCTCCATCACATGCGACAGGACAAGAAGATGAAGGCCGGCACCCTGCCGTTCATCCTGACGCACGGCATCGGACAGGCGTTCGTTGCGCGAGACGTACCGCTCGGCGATGTCGAGGTGTTCCTGACAAAGCTTGTCGCCGGATAGCCCTATTTGCAGCCGAGGCTGTCGCCGGACACCAGCATCGGACTGATCGCGTCGGTGATGTTGGGCCGCTTGCCGGCCAGCGCCAGCTTGAGGAACGCCGCCGACGCCTTGCTGCTGACCTCCTGGACGTGCGCCGCCGTGGCCCCCTCCACGCCGCCCAATCGGTTGCCGCTGAACATCATGTGCGTCGCGTCGCCGATCACCAGCAAGCATTTGCTGCCATCGGCCGACATCGATCGATACGGCGCAATCCGCGCCGCCAAGGCCGAAACCTGCTGCGCCGGATCGGCGGAAAGCGGCGCACCGTCGAAGGTGCCGGTGATCGACAAAAAGGGAATCGCGACGCCGACGAACGCCGCCGGGCCGATCGGCGCCTCGGGGTCACCGGTCGGGCTGAACGCCACGGCGGCGCGGAACCGCCGATCTACCAACGTCGCCCGGCCGTTGAAGCGCTGCCCCGCCAGCCCCTGCGCCACCCAGGCCCCCATGCTGTGCCCGGCGATGGCAGCGCGGCTGGTGTCGATGCGCGTCAGATCGCATTGGCCTTCACCCTTGCGGTCGGCCAGCTCGGTCAGCACAAAGCCGGCATCGCCAACCCGCGCCAGCAGCTGCGCCGGGCTCGCCGCCGCTGCAACTCGCGCCTGCCGCTCCTCCGGCGTGCCACCGGCGCGGTAAACCACGCCGTCGCTGCCGGGATGCTGCATCTGCACCACCGCCAGCCCGGCCGACGCCCAGGAAGCGGCCCAGACGCCGCCGCCGCCGACATCACCGCCCAGCCCGGGACTCCACAGCACAACCGGCACGCGGCCCTTGCCGTCCGGCAGTGTCATCCGAACTGGAATATCCCGATTGCGCGCCGAATCGTGCCAAATGGCGCCGCAGATAGTCGGGCTCGCAGGCACCGCAGCAGCAAGCACGAGAGCGGTGAAAATCATCAAGAGCAACATCCCCAACTGATAACGATGGATCCGATATAGACCCATTCAGCCGCCGATGCTCTTGTTGAGTTGCATCGCGCCTGGCAGGCTCGTGCAATGAGCCGGGCCTATTTCGATGCCGATGCGCCGGCTTTTGCCGCGACCGATCCGATAGCGATCTTCGGTTATCTCGCCAAAGCCCTGTCGTTCCCGGTCGAAGCGCCGCAGCGCAGTGCTTGGCTGTTCCAGATTGCGCATCTGCAAGCGCTGGCGGCACAACTTCCAAGTGCGCATATCTTTCTCGAATTCGCGATCCCGCGCATGGGGCGCCGCGCCGATGCGATCATCATCATTGGCGGGCTGGTCTTTGTTATCGAATACAAGGTTGGCGATCGCGACTTTCCTCGCCACGCTATCGAGCAGGTGCATGGCTATGCGCTCGACCTCAAAAACTTTCACGTCACCAGCCATGACCTTGCCATCGTGCCGTTGCTCATCGCCACCGAGGCGCGGCCGCAACAGCTTGGCTTCGGCTTCTGGGCGCCGGACCGGGTGCATGATCCGGTGCGGCTGAGCGCGGGCGATTTGCTGCCGAAAATCCAGCGAATTGTGGCGGCCCGCGATGCTGAAGCTCTTGACGCCCAGACCTGGGCGGCCCGCGCCTATCGCCCGACCCTGACGATCATCGAAGCCGCCGAAGCCCTGTATCGCGGCCATGAAATCGCCGAAATCTCGAGGTCGGAAGCGGGCGCCGAAAATCTGACTCGCACCGCCGCTGCTATCGAAGCAGTGGTTGAACG
>JAYUUE010000261.1:0-3436 GCA_043754785.1 Polymorphobacter sp.
TGCCGAGCACAACGAACGGAGACGATGGGCAGCGCTGCTTTATGGGCACTGCCGCACGGGCTCCACCAACGAAGGACGAGAGCAAAGCCATGGCCAAAGTTATCGGTATCGATCTCGGCACCACCAATTCGTGCGTCGCCGTTATGGAAGGGTCGACCCCCAAGGTTGTGGAAAATGCCGAAGGCGCGCGCACGACGCCGTCGCAGGTGGCATTCACCAAGGATGGCGAGCGGCTGGTCGGCCAGCCGGCCAAGCGCCAGGCAGTGACCAATCCTGAAAACACCGTGTTCGCGGTGAAGCGCCTGATCGGCCGCGGCTTCAACGATCCGATGACCCAGAAGGACATGGCGCTGGTGCCCTACAAGATCGCCAAGGGCCCGAATGGCGATGCCTGGGTCCATGCCGGCGGCCAGGATTATTCGCCGTCGCAGGTTTCGGCATTCATCTTGCAGAAGATGAAGGAAACCGCCGAGGCGTATCTGGGCGAAACCGTGACGCAGGCGGTGATCACCGTGCCGGCCTATTTCAACGACGCGCAGCGCCAGGCCACGAAAGATGCCGGCAAGATTGCCGGCCTTGAAGTGCTGCGCATCATCAACGAACCGACGGCGGCCGCGCTCGCTTATGGCCTCGACAAGAAGACCGAAGCGAAGACGATAGCGGTTTACGATCTCGGCGGCGGCACCTTCGACGTGTCGGTGCTCGAGTTGGGTGACGGCGTGTTCGAAGTGAAGTCCACCTCCGGCGATACCTTCCTCGGCGGTGAAGATTTCGATGCCAAGGTCGTCGAGTTTCTCGCCGCCGACTTCAAGAAGGTCGAAGGCATCGACCTGACAAAGGACAAGCTGGCGTTGCAGCGGCTGAAGGAAGCCGCCGAAAAGGCCAAGATCGAGTTGTCGTCGTCGGCGACGACCGAAGTCAATTTGCCGTTCATCACGGCGGACGCGACGGGGCCGAAGCATCTGGTCAAGCCGATCAGCCGCACCGACCTCGAAAAGCTCGTCATCGATCTGATCGAGCGCACCCGCAAGCCGTGCCTCGATGCGATCAAGGAAGCCGGCGTCAAGGCGAGCGACATCGACGAGGTCATCCTGGTCGGCGGCATGACGCGGATGCCGCGGGTTCGCCAGTTCGTGAAGGAATTGTTTGGCAAGGAGCCCAACACGTCGGTCAACCCCGATGAAGTCGTCGCCATGGGCGCCGCCATCCAGGCCGGTGTGTTGCAAGGCGATGTCAAGGACGTGCTGCTGCTCGATGTGACGCCGCTGTCGCTGGGCATCGAAACGCTGGGTGGGGTATTTACCCGGATGATCGATCGCAACACGACGATCCCGACCAAGAAGTCGCAGTCCTATTCGACCGCCGACGACAATCAGAGCGCCGTGACGATCCGGGTGTTTCAGGGTGAGCGCGAAATGGCCGCCGACAACAAGATGCTCGGCCAGTTCGACCTCGTCGGCATCCCATCGGCGCCGCGCGGCATCCCGCAGATCGAAGTGACCTTCGACATCGATGCCAACGGCTTGGTCGCGGTCAACGCCAAGGACAAGGGCACCGGCAAGGAACAGCAGATCCGCATCCAGCCATCGGGCGGGCTGTCGAAGGACGACATCGAGACGATGGTCAAGGATGCCGAAAAGTTCGCCGAGGAAGACAAGAAGCGGCGCGCCGTGGCGGAAGCCCGCAACCAGGCCGATTCGCTGGTGCATTCAACCGAGCGCCAGCTGGCTGAGCATGGCGACAAGGTGGGCGCTGATGTGAAGGCCGAAATCGAAGCGGCAGTCGCCGATTTGAAGGGCATTCTCGATGGCGGCGACGCCGATGCGCTGACGGCCAAGACCGCGACACTGTCGGCGGCGGCGATGAAGCTGGGTGAGGCGATTTACACCGCCGAGCAGGCCAAGGCGGCGTCACCCGAGGCGGAAGCGCCGAAGGACGACAATGTTGTTGATGCCGAGTTCTCGGATGTCGAGGACGACAAGAAGTAGGCGACCGTCTCCCCTCCCGCTCGCGGGAGGGGTTGGGGGTGGGGTGTCGATTGTGGGTGGGGTTTGGCCGCTAGGCACTTCCCACCCCCGACCCCTCCCGTAAGCACGGGAGGGGAGCAGAAAAGCGCGATGAGCACTGAAATCGATTATTACGAGCTGCTCGAATGCGAGCGCAGCGCCAACGATTCGGTGCTGAAATCTTCGTATCGCCGGCTGGCGATGCAGTGGCACCCGGACAAGAATCCAGGTGACAAGGTTGCCGAACAGAGGTTCAAGGCGATTTCCGAAGCCTACGATTGCCTGAAGGATCCGCAGAAGCGCGCTGCCTATGATCGTTATGGCCATGCGGCGTTCCAGCAGGGCGGCGGTGGTGGTGGCGGCGGGCAGGATTTCGGCGGTTTTTCCGACATTTTCGAGAATATCTTCGGCGAGTTCATGGGGGGTGGCCGCCAGCAGCAGCGCGGGCGCGGCGGTGCGGTGCGGGGGCAGGACCTGCGCTTTGACCTCGAAATGACGCTCGAGGAGGCGTTCGGCGGCAAGGCGGCGACGATAACTATCGAAGTCGCTGCCGCCTGCGAGCCGTGCGCCGGCACCGGCGCCAAGCCCGGCACGTCGGCGCGGCAATGCACGACATGCAACGGCGCCGGCCGGGTCGCCATGCGGCAGGGGCTGTTCGCCGTCGAGCGCGCCTGCCCGGCGTGCCACGGCGCCGGGCAGATCATCGCGGACCCGTGCGACACCTGCCACGGCGCCGGGCGGGTGGAAAAGCAAAAGACATTTAACGTCAACGTGCCGCGCGGTGTGGATGATGGAACGCGCATCCGGGTGGCGGGCGAAGGCGAGGCCGGCTCACGCGGCGGGCCGGCGGGGGATCTTTATCTGTTTGTGCATTTGAAGGCGCACAGCCTGTTCAAGCGCGATGGCACCACGCTGTTCGCCGTCGCGCCGATTTCGATCACCACGGCGGCGCTCGGCGGCGAGATCGAAGTGCCGGGGCTCGATCGCGATGCAGCGGTGGTGAAAATCCCGCACGGGACCCAGACCGGAAAGCAGTTCCGGGTGCGCGGCCGCGGGATGCCGGCGCTGAATGGCGGCGTGGCCGGTGGCGGTTTTGGCGACCTGGTCGTGCAGGTCGAGGTCGAGACGCCGGTCAAGCTGACCAAGCGCCAGCGCGAGTTGCTCGAGGAGTTTCAGACGCTGGAAGCCGGTGAGGGCGGGCGCAACAACCCGCGGCAGACTGGGTTTTTCGACAAGTTGAAGGACGCCTGGAACGATCTGACGGAGTGAGGGTCTAACCCTTTTTCGCCACGTGCTCGGGCTTGCCCTTGCGCTTGGTCGACGCGAACGCGTCGAGCTGTTTTTCGGTCATCGATTGCTCCATCTGCTTCGAAGCGCCCTTCAACGCGCTTTTAGGCGTCTCGCCGCGCTTGGCGGACAAGGCGGCGCCG
>JAYUUE010000262.1:0-3427 GCA_043754785.1 Polymorphobacter sp.
CAATTGAGGTTGGATTTGCCGCTGGGGCAGGCCAGGACTCGCTCGCTGCCATAGCTTGGCGCCGGCCAATAGCGCGAGGCGACGCCGATGATGCTGGTGCCGCCGGGGATCATACCCGCCACCGGTGTGCCGGCGCCGCCGCCCGCCGCGAGGGGCCGCAACGATTGCACCGTGAAGCCGCCGCCAAGCCCGGCGGCCACCGGATAATCGCGGTCGATTTCGATACAGCGACCCTTGAAGCCGGCTTCGGAACATACCTCCCAGCGGCCGTTGAGCTTCAGGCTTTGCGGCGTAGCGGCGCGGGACAATTGCGGGGTTTCCGAGGTGAAAGCCTGCGCCGTGCCGCGATAGAAACGCTCGCCGAACAGCGTCAGTTGCGGAGCCGCTGCAACGGGCGCCGCCGCTAGCAGCAGCGCGGCGGCGAGAACCATTATGTCCGCGCCCGCAGTTCGTCGCGGATTTCCGCCAGCAGCGCCTCGCTCGGCGTCGGACCGCCGGGGGCCGGCGCCTCGGCGGGTTTGACCATCTTGTTGGCAGCGCGAACGATCATGAAGATGATGAAGGCGATGATCAGGAAATTGATGACCGCAGTGATGATGGCGCCGATGCCGAGCATCGGCACGCCGGCCTTTTTCAGCGCGGCATAATCGGCGAGCGAGCCGGAATAGGTCGCGGGCACGCTGCCGAGCAGGATGTAGTGGCTGGAAAAATCGACCCCGCCGGTGATGGCGCCGACGATCGGCATGATCAGATCATCGGTCAGCGAGGTGACGATGCTGCCGAATGCAGCGCCGATGACGACAGCGACGGCAAGATCGAGGACGTTGCCCCGGACGATGAACGTCTTGAATTCGGCAAACATGGACAGGCCCCCTATTGAAAATCCTGCACGTGCATTATCTATGCAGCGGTCGAAGACGTGCAGTCTGGCACGCCGGGCCGGCGTAAAAAAGCCAATGTTGGGCAATCGACACGTTTGACACGGTTTTTGAAGGGACAAGGCACCATGCAGCGCTTCACCAGCAACATCCTGCGCGTCGGACTTATCGCTGGCCTGGCGATTGGCGTGTCGGCGTGCGGCGTCAACACCATCCCGACCAAGGAAGAAGCGGTCAAGGCCAAATGGGGTGATGTCGAAAACCAGTATCAGCGCCGGTCCGACCTGATCCCCAACCTCGTCGCCAGCGTGAAAGGTGCCGCCGCACAGGAACGCGGCACCCTTGTTGAAGTGACCGAAGCCCGCGCCGCCGCCAACAAGATCAGCCTCACGCCGGATCAGTTGCGCGACCCCGCCGCCGTCGACGCCTATAACGCTGCCCAGGCCCGGGTGGGTGCTGCGCTGATCCCACTGCGTCAGTTGCAGGAAGCCTATCCCGACCTGAAGACCAACGAGAATTTCCTCCAGCTCCAGTCGCAGCTTGAAGGCACCGAAAACCGCATCACCGTGGCACGCCGCGACTATAACGAGGCGGTGCAGGGTTATAATACTGAAATTCGCACCTTCCCGTCGATCGTCGCCGCCAAGGTGATCTATGGCGCCAAGCCGATTGCGCCGTTCAAGGCGACAACCGTCGGTGCCGAAGCCGCGCCGGCAGTAAAGTTCTGAAATCCCCGCGAAAACCCGGCGGCTTCGGCCGCCGGGATTCTGGAGTCGACATGACACGCGGGTCCGACGATCGTCTAACACAGCGCCTGAGCCTGATCGCCCTCATCCTGGCGGCGCTGGTGCTTGTCATCTCGCTTGCCGCCCCGGCCTTCGCCGCACCAACCTTCCCCAAACTCGATGGCCGCGTCACCGATGCCGCCGGCATCTTGACGCCGGAGACCCGCGCCAGCCTCGATACCAAGCTGGCGGCGCTGGAGAAAACCACGACGATCCAGCTGGTCGTGGCGACAGTGCCCGATCTGCAGGGCTATGAAATCGACGAATATGGCTATCAGCTTGGCCGCGCCTGGGGCATCGGCCAAAAGGGCAGCAACAATGGCGCGCTGCTGATCGTCGCGCCGAACGAGAAGAAGGTGCGGATCGAGGTCGGCTATGGCCTTGAAGGCGTCCTCACCGACGCGCTGACATCACAGATCATCCGCCGCAACATCATCCCGTCGTTCAAGGCCGGCGACATGGCCGGCGGCGTGATCGCTGGCACCGATGCACTGACGGCACTGATGCAACTGCCCGCCGACCAGCGGCAACAGGCGGCGATGGCGGCGGCCGCGAGCGAGCGCCAGGGCGCCCAACGCAGCAGAAGCAGCGGTTTCGGCACCATCGTCTGGCTCGTCATCATCGTCGTATGGCTGATCATCGCCATCGCTCGCCACCGCCCCGGCCGGCGCAGCGGCCCCAACGTCATCTGGGGCCCAGGGCTCGGTGGTGGCGGCGGCTGGGGCGGCGGCGGTGGCGGCTGGGGGGGCGGCGGCGGCGGTTTTGGTGGCGGTGGCGGGGGCTTTGGCGGCGGCGGATCGTCGGGAGGCTGGTGATGCTGTTCAACGATAGCGACCGCGCCCGCATCATGGCCGCAGTGGCCGAGGCCGAAAGCCTGACGGCGGGCGAAATCGTCGTCATTGTCGCAACCGACGGCCATCGCTATGCCGCGACCGGTCTGTCAGCCGCGGCGCTTCTGGCGCTGGCGGTGCCGATGGCGGCACTGTGGCTGCCACTCGGCGGTTGGGATCAAAGTCTTTCACCAAAAACCAGCATCGAGGCGCTGATCGCCGTTCAGGCGCTGGTCTTCGGCGCCGTCCTGGCCCTCACCTGGTTCACCGGCCTCGGCCGCGCCCTGACGCCGGCGGGCTTGCGGCGCGACCGGGTCCACCGCGCCGCGCTGACCCAGTTCAAGGCGCGCGGGCTAGAAGCCACCACCGGCCGCACCGGCGTGCTGATCTTTATCGACGAGCCTGAACATATTGCGGAAATCATCGCCGACACGGGCATTTATGCCAAGGTTGCCCCTGACCATTGGGGGGAGACGATCACCGCGCTGACGAATGGTATCAAGGCCGGCACCCCGGCGGATGGCGTGGTGGCGGCGGTGGCGCTGGCCGGCGGCGTGCTGGCGGAGCATTTCCCGCATTCGGCCGACGATGTGAACGAATTGCCCGACGGGCTGATCGAGATTTAGGCCAGCGCGTCCCGGTGCGGCAGCGCCACGCTCGCCGTGTCCCCGATGAACGCCGCCCACACCCCGCCGGGCTGCCAGATGCTGTCCATCGCGGCGCGAGATTGCGCTGCATCCAGCCCGAGCACATCACGCCGATAGCGGTAGAAGAACGCCGACACGCGCATGTTGACGATGCAATGGACGTGCACCGGCGCGTCGCCAGTCGCCGCCATGGCGGTGCAGAACGCCGCGAAATCGGCCTCGGTCGGCGCGTCGAACGCCACCTGGATATGGGTGTATGCCAGCCCGAGCGCGGTGACGCTGGCGGC
>JAYUUE010000263.1:0-3426 GCA_043754785.1 Polymorphobacter sp.
CCGCATCGAAAGCGCCGACCAGCGTTCACGGATGCGCGAGATGATCAAGGGCCCGCGCGTCGATGAAGCCTTCGCCCGCTTCGAAGTCATGGAACGCCGTGCCGATTTGGCGGAAGGCCGCGCCGATGCGCTCGGCTTGGGTAACCAGCCACGCACCCTGGCCGATGAGTTCGCCGATTTGTCCGCCGACGATGACGTTACCGCCGAGCTCGCCGCCATGAAGGCGCGCCTCGGCAAGACCCAGGGTTAAGGGCCATGGAAGACATTCTTGTCCCAATCGGCGTCGTTGGCATGCTGTTCATCGGCCTGCCGTGGCTGGTGCTGCATTATCTGACCAAGTGGAAATCGGGCCGGGGCATTTCCCCTCAGGACGAGGTTCTTCTCGATGATCTGCACGAAATGGCCCGCCGCCTCGATGCCCGGCTCGATTCGGTTGAACGCATCATCGCTGCCGACAATCCCCAGTGGAAAGACAGCAAGCTGTCCGACCTCTCCGCCGAACGCGCCGCGCGCTTTGAACGCGACGAACGTCCACAAATTCGCTGACTGAAAGGACCAACCATGGCTTTCAATTCCCCCTTCCGGCTCGACAAGGCCAACGGCAAGCTGATGGGTGTTTGCGCCGGAATCGCCAACTACACCGGCATCGAAACCGTCTGGGTCCGCGTCGGCTTTGTCGCCGGCACAGTGTTCGGCTTTGGCAGCCTGGCGGTCATTTATTTGATCATCGGGCTGGTTGCCGACAAGCAGTCGGCCTGATCGCAACCGCATTCGCCAAGGATACTCGTCATGTCCGTTCGCCGCACACGTTTCTACCTCGACAAGCGCAACAAGCGTTTCATGGGAGTCTGCTCCGGCATCGCCGATTATTTCGGCTGGGATGCCACCTGGGTTCGCGTGGCTGCGGTTGCCGCAACGGTGATGGGGGTGGGCTTCCTGCCGCTGGTCTATATCGCCGCCGGCTTCATCGCCGATCCCAAGCCGTCGATGCTGTATGACGATGGCCCGGAGGAACGCCGCTTCTGGAAGAATGTCCGCGTTGCACCGCAACGCACCGTCCGCGATGTCCACGCCAGTTTCCGCGAATCCGACCGCCGGCTGCGCGACATGGAGGCCTATGTGACCTCGTCGAACAGCCGCCTCGCCAACGAGATCGAACAGCTGCGCTGACAGCAGGAACAAGGGGGAGATACGCCATGTCACCGGGGATGATCACCTTCATCATCATCGTCGCCATCGTGACGGTCGGCCGCATCGTCCGCACCGGGATGGCGCTGGAGGGCCGCAAGCACGACAGCAGGGCCGACGGCGGTGACACCATTGCCCGGCTGGAACGCGAAAACACCGCGCTCCGCCACAAGGTCGAACGCATCGAAAGCCGCACCGCCGTTCTCGAGCGCATCGCCACCGACGCACCCGCGCGGCTGGCCGCACAAATCGACGAGCTGTAAGGCGCAACAAGAGGGATTTTCACCATGCACTTCGGCGGCCAAGGCTTTGTCCTCGCCATCATCGCGATGAGCTTCATCGCCTGGATCATCACCACCGCCATTCGCGCCAGGCACGGCTATCCGATCGAGAACGAATGGGGTGGCGCCGTCAGGAAGGACGACCCCGAAATGAAGCGCCAGAATGACATTCTCGAACGCGAAAATGTCATGCTGCGCGGCAAGGTCGGCCGGCTCGAGGAACGCATGGCGGTGCTTGAACGCATCGCCACCGATGCCCCCACCCGCCTAACCGCCGAAATCGACAAACTGCGCGATTGAAAGGACCGACAATGGCCTGGAACTACATCATGCCGATCATGGTCTTCATGATCCCGATCCTCGCCATATTGGGCGGTGTTGCCCAACGGTGGATGAAGATGAAGGAACGCCAGATGGAGCTGGCGGCCCAGACGGCCGGCGAACAAGCCGCACAATACGCCAACAAGATCGAAAAGCTTGAGGCGCACGTCGCGGTGCTTAACCGCATCGTCACCGATCGCAACGAAGGGCTGACGGCCCAGATCGAAGCGTTGCACGATGCCCCCAAGCAGATCAACTGAGGACTGCCAAAATGGCCATCGACCCCAGTTTCATCAACGCCGTCTTCCCGGCCGCTCTCTTCGGCGTCATCGGCTGGGTCACAACGACCTCGATCCGCGTCAAAAACGGCTATCCGCTGGGAAGCAGCTGGGGCAAGCCGCTGCTGCCAGCGAGCAGCGGGGAAACCATCGAGCGATTGAAGCTGCCGGCGCAGGACAATGCCCAGCTTCGCGCCGAACTCGGCAGCATCAAGGACCGCATGGAAGTGCTCGAACGCATTGCGGTCGATCCGGCCAAGCGGCTGGCATCGGAGATCGATGCTCTTTCCATCAAGGCGCTTAACTAGAGCCATTTACGGGAGCAAATGCTGTGCCAGAAGTTGTCGCCTGGATGGTCGTCGTCATCGTTCTGATCACCACCATCGGCAAGGTGATGAGCGCTCGTTATGGGGGAACCGGTCCAACGCGACGCGAGCGCCGGGCCTTGCGGCGCGGCGAGACCTCGGATGACGGCGCCACCGTCGCCGAAGCCGCACGGCTGCGCAGCGAGGTCACGCGCCTCAACGAACGGATACAGGTGCTCGAACGGTTGGCCACCGACCCGGGGAAGCGTCTTTCGGACGAAATAGAAGCACTCAAGCATAAATAGACCGCCAAATGGACTCGATGGATAAGGAGGACGAACATGCCACCGGTTGAATCGCTCCTGGTGCTCAGCACTGCCAGCCTCGCGGGGATCGGGCTCATCGGCGGTTTCACCGCCTGGGGCTGGGCCGGCTGGCTTCGGCTGCGCGCGCATGAAATCGAACGCGACCGCACGGCGAACGGCAATGACCTGCCCGCCGTCGGCGCCCGCATTGACCTGGCCGATCTCAAGGAACGCATCCGCAAACTCGAAGCCATCGCCGCCGGGGTTGATTTCTAAACGCCTCCCGCTCCCCCCCCAGAGGGAGGAAAAGATTGACCCCTGCCCCCCGTCGCCGCAAACCGCCCTTATGACGATCACCACATTCGACGATGTCGAAGCCGAATTCGAAGCGCTCGACGATTGGGATGATCGCTATCGCTTGCTCATCGACTTGGGCCGGGCGCTGCCCCCGATGCCCGATGCATTCAAAACCGAAGCCAGCCGTGTGCGCGGCTGCGCCTCACAGGTCTGGCTGCATACGCGGCATGAAGACAATGTGCTGCGCTTTGCCGCGGACAGTGACGCAGCCATTGTCAAGGGACTGGTCGCGCTGGTGCTGATGCTCGCCGATGGCCGGGCGCCTGCCGCCATCGATCCCGCCGCCATCCGCGCGCGCCTCGACGCGCTGGGGTTGTCCAAACACCTGTCCTCGAACCGCACACAGGGGCTGGCGTCGATGGTCGCGCGCATTGGCGACTTGGCGCGGCAA
>JAYUUE010000264.1:0-3422 GCA_043754785.1 Polymorphobacter sp.
TCTATCAGCAAAAGGACTCGTAATGTAATATAACTACTATTTGATCTTAATTTGCGCCATATTATTGCCAAACTGACCCCGAGTCCGACAGGCTGCTAGTGTAACAAAAAATGCTTCCATGATTATGCCAGCGAACTATCGATCGCCCGGCACGCCACCAGCAGCTCCTTCACCGCGTCGACCGACACCGTGAAATTCGCCTGCGCCTCCGGCGTCAACGCGATTTCGACAATTTTCTCGACGCCGCCCGCGCCGATCACGCACGGCACGCCGACATACAGGTCATTGACCCCATATTGCCCGGTCAAATTCACCGCGCACGGAATGACGCGCTTCTGATCGTACAAAAACGCCTCGGCCATCGCGATGCCGCTGGTCGCCGGCGCGTAGAATGCCGAACCTGTCTTCAACAGCCCGACAATCTCGCCGCCGCCTGAGCGGGTGCGCTGCACGATCGCGTCGATGCGCTCCTTGGTCGTCCAGCCCATCTTGATCAAATCGGGGATCGGAATGCCCGCCACCGTCGAATATTCGACCACCGGCACCATCGTGTCGCCGTGGCCGCCGAGCACGAACGCCGTCACGTCCTTGACCGAAACCTTGAACTCATCGGCCAGGAAATGCCGGAAGCGCGACGAATCGAGGACGCCGGCCATGCCGACAACCATATGGTGCGGCAGCCCCGAAAACTCGCGCAGCGCCCAGACCATCGCGTCCAGGGGATTGGTGATGCAGATGACGAACGCGTTCGGCGCATTGGCCTTGATGCCTTCGCCAACCGCCTTCATCACCTTCAGATTGATGCCGAGCAGATCGTCGCGGCTCATCCCCGGCTTGCGCGCGATCCCGGCCGTCACGATGATCACATCGGCACCGGCAATATCGGCGTAGTCGTTGCTACCCTTCAGATCGACATCGAAGCCTTCAACCGGGCCGCACTGCGACAGATCGAGCGCCTTGCCCTGCGGCACGCCTTCCACCACGTCGAACAGCACGACATCGCCGAGCGCCTTGGCCGCGGCGAGGTGCGCCAGCGTGCCCCCGATATTGCCCGCGCCGATCAGCGCAATTTTGTTGCGTGCCATGGGAAAAATGTCCTTCGTTTGAGTCGTTCAAATGCCGCGCCCGGATAGTGCGGATGGTTGGGAGGCGCAACGCGTAACCTCTCCCCGCCGGGGAGAGGTCGAGAGACGCGCCACTTGGCGCGGCCCGGGAGAGGGGCTTCTTTTTCGACAGAGAAACCCCTCTTCCGGCTCGGCAAGCGCCGAGTCCGACCTCTCCCCGGCGGGGCGAGGTGGTCACCCATGCCCCAGCGCCATGTAATCCGCTGACTGCATCTCCATCAGCCGCGACACCGTCCGCTCGAACTCGAACGCCCCATCCCCCGCCACATAAAGTCCCGCCGGCGCCGCGTCGGCCGACGCCAACAACTTCACCTTATACTCATACAGCGCATCGATCAGCGTGATGAACCGCACCGCCTCGTTGCGGCTTTCCGGCCCCATCACCGGAATCCCCATCACGAACAGCGTGTGATAATGCCTGGCAATGGCCAGATAATCCGCCGCCCCCAGCGCCTTGCGGCACAGCCGCGCGAACGAAAACACCGCCACCCCCTTCAACGACTTCGGCACGAACAGCGTGCGCCCGCCCCGCACCACCAGCGTCTCGCTCGGCACCCGCGCCCGGTCCTCCACCGGATAATCGGTCATCCGGAAAAACACCGCCGCCAGCGCCGCAATCGCCGCCGCGCCGTGCGGCACAACCCAGGTCTCCGCCCCGCCCAGCCGTTCCAACCGATAATCCACTGGCCCATCGAGCATCACCACATCGCAATTGTCGCGCAGCAACCCGATGAACGGCGTGAACAACTGCCGATTCAGCCCGTCCTTGTACAAATCCTCCGGCACGCGATTGCTCGTCGTCACCACCGACACGCCGCGCGCGAACAGCGCCGCGAACAATCGCGAAACGATCGCCGCATCGGCAATATCCTTGACCTGCATCTCGTCGAACGCCAGCAGCCGCGCGCCGCGAGCAATCGTCGCCGCCACCGCCGGGATCGGGTCGCCGCCGCCCGTCTGCCGCGCCGTGAACAGGTCGGCATGAACCTCGAGCATGAATTCGTGAAAATGCACGCGCCTTTTCGGCGCTACAGCCACCGCGCCAAAAAAGAGGTCCATCAGCATCGACTTGCCGCGCCCGACCCCGCCCCAGATATACAGGCCCTTTGGCAGCGGCGGCAGCGCGGCGCCTGTCAGCCGCGCGAAAAATCCCGGCTTGACGACCGGCGCCTCCAGCGCATTGGCGAGGCGCTGCAACCGGTCCACAACGACCGCCTGCGCCACATCTTCCCGCAACTCCCCACCCGCGACCAGCGCGTCATAGGCGGCGCGCACACCCGTCAAACAGGCCGCCCCGCCAGCCCGTCAGCCTCCGGTCGTGGTGGTCTTGCGATCTTCCGCATCGTCCCCGTGAACGACGCAACATTGACCCCGCCCTGCTTAACCAGCCCGCGCACGAACAACAGCTTGCCGGTTTCCTTCAATATCTCGCCTGAAGCCTCGATCGGCTTGCCGACAATCCCCGCCGACAGAAAATCCGTCGCGCACGACAGCGTTACCGCGGCGCTGTTTTCCAACTGGCGAAAGATGAAGCCGAACATCGCCATATCGATGAACGACATGATGAAACCGCCATGGATATAGCCCAGCCCGTTGGAGTGCTTGCGGTCGGTCTCCATCCGGCACTCGACGCCGCCGCCCGCCGCCTCACGAAAATAAAAGTCGCCGAGCAACGAGGCAAAACGCCCGTCCGGTTCGCGCCGCCACCGCGTCCAACCCGCCAACTCGCCCGTCTCGATTGTTTCGCGTGTCATCCAGCCGGGATAGTGCGGTGCAGCACGCGCGGCAAGCCAGCACCACGGCGCGTCACCCCCGCAGCACACTCCGCCCCGCAAACCGCGCCTGCGACCCCAGTTCCTCCTCGATGCGGATCAGCTGGTTATACTTGGCCAACCGGTCCGACCGCGCCAGCGAGCCGGTCTTGATCTGCCCGCAGCCGCACGCCACCGCCAGGTCGGCAATCGTTGAATCCTCGGTTTCCCCCGACCGATGCGACATCACGCTGCGATACCCCGACCGATGCGCCATATCCACCGCGGCCAGCGTCTCGGTTAACGTGCCGATCTGGTTGACCTTGACCAGCAGCGCGTTGGCCAGACCATCCTTGATGCCCTGCGCCAGCCGCAGCGGGTTGGTGACGAACAGATCATCGCCCACCAGCTGATGCGTCTTGCCCAGCGCATCGGTAATGGCCTTCCAGCCGGAGAAATCATCCTCGGCCATGCCATCCTCGATGCTGAGGATCGGATAATCCCGTGCCAGCGCCACATAATAATCCGCCATCGCCTGCGGAGTCAG
>JAYUUE010000265.1:0-10284 GCA_043754785.1 Polymorphobacter sp.
AGGCCCTGGTTGGTGAACAGCCGGCACAGGCCGGCGACAAGCACCGATTTGCCCACATCGGACCCGGTGCCCTGCAGCATTACCGCAGCCATGCGACGACCCCGACAAGCAGCCACAGCAACAGGCAGGCCCGGCGATAGATTCGCAGGGCGCGCACCAGATCGGTGGCCACCGGCTGCGGGCCATCGCCCAGGCGGGCGCGCATTGCCGGCGTGCCGGCATAGCTGACCGGGCCACCCAGTTGGCGCCCCAGCGCGCCAGCCATCGCGGCTTCGGGCCAGCCGCCGTTGGGCGACGCGTGGCTGGCGGCATCGCGCCACATCGCCTTCCAGCCGCCACCGCCGGCAATCGCCACCAGCACGCCCGACAGGCGCGCCGGGACCAGCATCACCAGATCATCGGCGCGGGCGGCGGCCCAGCCGAAATTGCCATGGCGTTCATCGCGGTGACCGATCATCGAATCCGCCGTATTGATCACCTTGCAAACCAGCAAGCCCGGCAGGCCGGCGACAAGGAACCAGAAGGCCGGCGCCACCACACCATCGCAGAAACTTTCCGCCAGGCTTTCGATGGCGGCCGTTGCCACGCCGGCTTCGTCCAGTGCCGCCGTGTCCCGGCCAACGATGGCGGCAACCGCGGTGCGCGCGCCAGCCAGATCGTTCCAGAGCAACGGTCGCAACACTGCTGCGACATGATCGTGCAGGCTGCGCTGTGCCAGCCCGGTGGTCGCAACCAGGACGAGGGCCACCATGCCCCAACCATCGCCGGCCAGCCGCGTCACGGCCCATCCGGCAGCCACCGCAGGCCCAGTGATGGCCAGCAACAGCGCCGCGCCCGCCGCGCGCTGCCGCACAGCGCCGCCCCGGTTCCACAACCTGTCGAGCGATGCGATCAGGGTGGCGACCCAACTGACAGGATGGCCGATGGAGCCGAACAGCCACGCCGGATAGCCCAGCATTGCCTCGGCCACCAGGATCGCCAGCAACTGGTCGGCGCGGCCGGTGATCATTGCCGCTGCATCGGGATGATGAACCGCCGGCCATCGGGGGTGTGGCCGACATGCGCCGTGACGCCATAGGTCTGCGCAATCAGGGCAGCGGTCAGCACAGCGTCCGGCGGGCCCTGCGCCACGATGCGCCCGGCGCGCATCAACACCACCGCATCGGCAACCCGGGCGGCCTGGTTGAGATCGTGGAGAACAACAACGACACCGGCACCGCGGCCAGCGATATCCCGCAGACAATCGAGCACATCGAGCTGGTGCGCAGGATCAAGACTGGCCAGTGGCTCATCGGCCAGCAGCCATTCGGGTGTGCCGGCCAGCACCCGGGCCAGCAGCACCCGCCCGCGTTCGCCGCCCGATAGCGTGTTGACCACGCGGTTTGCCAGCGCCGTCACATCGGTTGCCTGCATCGCCGCCGCAATGGCAATGCGATCGGCATCGCTCTCACGCCAGCGACCGCGATGGGGAAACCGGCCCAGTGCCACCAGCGCCGCGACATCGACATCCCAGTTCACATCGGCAGTCTGCGGCAAGAACCCGATCCGCCGTGCGAGGTCACGCCTTGGCAACAACGCGCGCGCCACGCCGCCAACCCGCACCACGCCGGAATCGGGCGCGCGCAGCCCGGCCAGGCAGGCGAGCAATGTCGATTTGCCGGCGCCATTGGGGCCAAGCACCGCCGTCACATGCCCCGAAGCGAACGTCGCGCTGACGGCATCCAGCGCCGTCGTGTCACCAAGGTGAAGCGAAAGCGTATCGGCCACCAGCGTCGTTCCAGTTGTCGCCGCAGGCTTCATGGCAATTGCCGCCGCATGCGCAGCAGCAGCGCCAGGAAAAACGGGCCGCCGAGCATCGACATGGCGATGCCCAGCCGCAGTTCGCTGACCGTCGGCGCCGCCCGCACCAGGCTGTCGGCGACCACCAGCAACAGCGCCCCGCCCAGTGCCGATGGCAGCAGCACCGCCGATGGGCGATAGCCGGCAAAGGGCCGCACCAGATGCGGCACCATCAACCCGACAAAACCGATGATGCCCGCCGCCGCCACCGAAGCGCCGACGCAGATGCCGACGCCGACCACGATCAGGATCTGCAGGCGGAGTGGATCCACCCCCATCGACCGCGCCGCCGCCTCGCCCAGTGTAAGCGCATCGAGCGCGCGCGCCGTCATGGCAAGCATGGCGCCGCCCAGCGCGATCAGCGGCAGCGCCAGCCGCACATCGTCCCAGCTTCGATCCGTCAACGCCCCCATCAACCAGGTGACGATCTGCGAGGTGGCGAACGGCGTTGGCGCCAGGCTGATCGCCAGCGCTGTCATCGATCCGGCAATGCTCGACAGGATGACGCCGCCCAGCGTGAAGACGATCAGGCTGCCCGAACGCCCAACCAGCAGCGCCAGCAGCGCCATCGAGACAGCGGCGCCGGTCAGCGCAAAGGCCGGCAGTAACCAGGCCTGCGCCGTATAGCCGAAGAACAGCGAGATAACCGCCCCCAGTGCCGCGCCCGATGACACGCCGAACAGCCCCGGATCGGCCAGAGGATTGCGCAGATAGCCCTGCATCGCCGCACCCGACAGCCCCAGCGCCGCCCCGACCAATGCCGCCAGCACGGTGCGCGGCGCTCGCAATTCCATGATGATCAGCCAGCGCGGATCGTCATGATGCCAGGCGGCGAGAGGCACCCAGACCTTGCCGGCGACAAGTGACAGCGCCATCGCAGCGACAAGTGCCAGCATCAGTGCAAGGTTGAGCCAGGGCTTCATGATTTGGGGCCAAGGCTGCGCCGGGCACTGGCGAGCACTGCCACGGCATCGATGATTGTCGGGCCGCCGCAACGCAGCAGGCGTTCGGGGTAAGGACGGATGGCGATATGCCCGGCCAGCCGCTTCAGCGCCGGATGGCCGAGCATCCGGTCTTCACCTCGCGCATCGCCGACCGAAAACAGCACCTGGGGCGCCCGCGCCACCAGATATTCCAGCGGCAGGACATCCCATTTCTTCAGGCCATAATCATGGCTGAGGTTGTGAAAGCCGGTGCTGCGCAGCAACACGCTGGCCAGCGTGTCGTTGCCCGGCACCAACCCGCCGCCCTGCCAGATCAGCGCCGGCACCGGTGGCCCCGCCACATGGCCGGCGGCCAGGGCGGCATCGATGCCGGCATTCAACCGGGCGCCGCGTTCAGGGTGGCCGGTGGCGGCGGCAATCTGGCTGATCTGATCACGGCTTTGCGCGATGGTTTCGGGCACACCCAGTTGCAGCAGCGCGATGTTCATGCGTTTCAACGCGGCAATGGTCGCGGGCGCGACATGCGCGCCGGCAATCACCAGCGTCGGCGCCAGCGCCACCACCTCCTCGGCAGTGCCCGAGGTCGCCTTGAACCGCGCCGCCTGCGACACGCTGATCGAACTGGCGCGCGGATCCTTGGAATAATGGCTGATCCCGGCAATCTGGCCAGGGTCGGCAACGTGCATCAGGATCGCATCGACACACGGGTTGATCGACACGATGCGCAGCGGTGCTGCCGCCTGTACGGGAATGGCCGCGCCCGCCAGCATCAAGGCGGCGATGCGCATCAATATTCGACACCCTTTTGCGCCTTGAAGCCCGCCTTGAACGGGTGCTTCACTTCAGCGAATTCGGTGACCAGATCGGCGATTTCGAGCAGTTCCGGCTTGGCGTTGCGCCCGGTGATGCAGATGTGTTTGGTCAACGGGCGATCGTTCAGGAATTCGACGATCTCGGCAATCGGCAGCGTATCGTGGCGCAATACGATGTTCAGTTCATCGAGGATGATGAAGTCATAGGCCGGATCGAGGATCAGCGCCTTCGATCGTTCCCATGCGGCCCTTGCGGCGGCGATGTCCTTGGCGCGGTCCTGCGTATCCCAGGTGAACCCGTCTCCCATCACTTCAAAGGTCACAAGTTCGGGGTTGGCCTGGAAAAAATTCTTTTCGCCGGTTTCCCAGGCGCCCTTCACATATTGCACGATGCCGACCTTCATGCCCCAGCCAAGGCTGCGGATCGCCATCCCAAACGCCGAGGATGATTTGCCCTTGCCGTTGCCGGTGTGGACGATCAGCAAGCCGCGTTCCAGCGTATGCCGCGCCTGGATACGGGCTCGGGCCGCCTGTACGCGCTTCATCCGGGCGTTGTGCGCTGTAAAATCAGTTTCGGTTTCGGTCATGCCAGGGGCCTTTTTGCAGGGCAAATGCGAGGCGCGCCAGACCCTGCGCATCGGGCGGCAGGCCGATGCGCAACCGGTGCGGATTGTCGGCAAAAGGCCGGGTGAGGATGGCGTGTTCGGCGAGATGCGTGAACAACGCCGCGGCATCGCCGGTTTCAACGAGCTTGAAACAGCTTGTGCCGCCAACGGGGGCCAGGCCGGCCGCCGCCAGCAGCGCTGTGACCTCGGCTGCCATGCCCGCCATGCGGACACGCTGCCCAGCCTGCCATGCGGTGTCGGCATAGGCCGCCGTGCCGATGGCGATGGCCGGGCCGGACACGGGCCAGTCACCCAGCATCCGGCGCAAGCGCCCCGCCAGCAACGGCGGCGCGATGACAAAGCCCAGCCGCACCCCGGCAAGCCCGAAAAACTTGCCGAACGAGCGCAGCGCGATCGTTGCCGGCCAGCGCTCGGCGGCGATGCTCGGCTCGTTGCCGGCATCGGCATAGGCTTCATCGACAATCAGCCAGCCGTCTTTTGCTGCCAGTTCGCGCGCTGCCACGCCAAGCTGCAGGCGATCGACGATCATGCCATCGGGATTTCCTGGCCGCGCCAGCACCAGCGCGTCATGCCCAGCGGTTTTAAGCGCATCGACCATTTGCGGTGCGCTCCACATCGCCAAATGCCCGGAATAGCCCGGCCCCAGCACTGCCGGGCGGTGCGCACCGGCCAGCGCGCCGACGAGGCGCAGCCCGATATCGCTGCCCGGCACGGCAATTGTCTGCGCTGGATCGCTGCCGAACACCGCCGCCGCCGCTGTTTCAAGCGCGGTAAGGCCAGCGGGATCTGGCAATTGGTGCAAGTCGGCCGGGTCGATCCGTGCCGGATAGGCCCAGGGGCTGATGCCGGTGGACAGGTCGATCCAATCGGCATCAACAGCAAATGCGGCGCGCGCCAACCCGATGCGTCCACCATGGACGGCAAAGGGTGCAATGGCGCGCGCCGCCGCCATCAATAGCGCAACCGCACGCCGGCATAGCCGGCCCGGCCGGGCTGCCCGTAGCGGAAGATCGTTTCATAGCCTTCGTCGAACAGGTTCTCGATACGGCCATAAAGCTCGATATTCGGCGTCACGGGATAGGATGCCCGCAGATCGGCAAGCACATAGCCCGGCACCTTGCGGGTGTTGCCGGCATTGTCGAAGCTGGCGCCCACATGCGTCAATGTCGCGCCCGTCGTCAGCCCGAATGACCAACTGTAATCGACGAGCGTGCTGGCGCTGTGTTGCGGGCGGCGCACCAGCAGCTTGCCGAAATTGGCATTGCCGGGTGAACGGTTGACGGCGTTGGTATAGGTGTAGTTCGCCTGCACCCGCAACGCATCGACCGGGCGCAACGCCAGGACGACTTCAATACCGTCGGCGCGCGCCCGGGCGACATTGTCATAGGTGCCCGATGGACGATTGACGCAGATGCCGGTCAAAGGCCGCACGCACGAGATGAAGTTGATCAGGTCGGTCGTGTCGCGCTTGAAATAGGTGACACTGGCTTCCAACGCACCGCCAAGCGCGATCTGGGTGATACCGGCGTCCCAGCCCTTCGATCGTTCGGGCCGCAGCAACTGATTGCCGAAATTGCTTTGCAACTGGAACAGCGACGGCGCCTTGAAACCTTCGGCATAGCTGGCGCGAAACGCCGTGCCGGTCGCAGCAAGGGTGTAGACACCGCTGGCTCCAAAAGTGGTGGCGCCGCCAAAGCGATTATGGTCATCATGGCGAACCCCGCCGGTCAGGGTCAGGCCGGTGACAGGGGTGGCAACAAGCTGGCCATAAATGCTGTCGATCTGCGCGCGACCGATTGTGGGGGCGCCGCCAAAGCTGGCCGAGGTAAAGCGCGATGTTTCCCGCTCCAACCCGGCAGTCGCCTGCCAGCCGTCGATGATATCGAAAATGCCCTGATATTCCAGCCGCTCATTTCGTCCGTTGCCGGCAAATGTTTCGGTGCCCCGGTCATCGTTGCGCCGACGCGTGTCGGTATAGGCAAAGCCCAGCCGGTTACGAAACCGGCCATCGAGGAACGCCGCATTCACGCCGGTGTAGGCAACGATTTCGCGGGTGCTGGAGGTTTCCAGCGTATCGCCAAAGGCAAAGCTTGGTGGTGCAAAACCATCGATCCCGACTTTGCCATTCGAATACCAGCCGCGCGCGTCGATCGAGATGGCGTCGTTGATCGCCAGGTTGAAATTGGCATTGGCGCCGTAGTTTTCATAGCCATCGCGCTCGGTGCCGCCGCGCGCTTCGCTGAACGCCGAGATGCCATCGGTGCGGAAATACCCACCTCCCACGCTGGCTGAAAGCGGCCCGGCCTTGCCCGATACATTGCCGACAAGCTGTGCCGTGTCGCGGTAGCCATATTCACCGCGCAAATTGACCGCGAGTGTTTCGGTCGGCGGGCGGGTAATCATATTGATGACGCCGCCGATCGCCTGGCTGCCCCAAAGCACAGATTGCGAGCCGCGCAGCACTTCGATGCGGTCGATGTTGCCGACCAGCAGATTGCCGAAGTTGAAGCCGCCGCCGGGTGACGACGGATCGTTGAGCTTGACGCCGTCGATCAAGGTCACGGTCTGGTCGCTGTCGGCGCCGCGGATGAACACCGATGTCGAGGTGCCGATCCCGCCGTTTCGGGCGATCGACACACCCGGCAAGGTGCGCAGGATATCGACGACGCTTGCCGTCTGGCGACGCGCCAGTTCGGCGGAATCAACGATGCTGATCGATTGGCCGACGCGCGACAGCGGTTGCGGCGATCGGTTGGCGGTGACGACGATGGTGTCCGGCGCATCCAGTGCCATTGCTGGTGCAAACGACGAAGCGGCAATGCCGGTGGTGATCAATAGAGTGGTGGAAAAGCGCATGGAACCTCCTTGTTGAACAACAAGAGGAAGCGCACCCGATGGGCACGGTCATGCAGTCTTGCGAAACGGCCGGAACCCTTCACGCGCGCCACCTCCTTCGATGTCGTCACGCGAGGCGAACCTCGATCACCCTGAACACCCCGTCAAGACAAAGGACCGACCGCGACAGGCAGGTCTCCTGGCTCCCGGGTCATCACGTCCGCTCCGCCTTCCCAGCAGCTTGCGCTGCCAGTGGCATTTGGAACGACCGCTATCCGGTCACAGTTGCGGGCACAGCCCCGGATTGCAGGCGCAAAGCCTAATTCCGGGTTCCCTATTATTTCCATTTCTGGAAACCTGTCGCATAGGCTCGATATGCAGATCGCATCGAAAGGGCAAGCGTGACGACAAACAGCGTGACGTTTTTCCTTGGCGGCGCCCGGTCGGGGAAAAGCCGACTGGCGCAGCAGCTTGCCGAAGCGCAATCGGGTGCACTGGTCTATCTGGCGACTGGACAGGCCTTCGATGCCGAAATGGTCGATCGGATCCAACGCCACCGCGCCGATCGCGGGCCGCGCTGGCGCACCGTCGATTGCCCGCTGGAATTACCGGCAGCAATCGCGCGCGAAGCCGTGACCGGCAACGTCGTGCTGGTCGATTGCCTGACGCTGTGGTCGAGCAACCTGTTGCTTGCCGATGCGGACGCCAGCGCCGCGGCAAATGATCTGCTGGCCGCCATCGCCGCCGCAACGGGCCCGGTCATCCTGGTCAGCAACGAAGTCGGGCTCGGCATCGTCCCCGACAACGCGCTGGCGCGGCGCTTTCGCGACGATGTCGGCCGTTTGCATCAGGCCGTCGCCGCGCTGGCGGACGCAGTGCATTTCGTTGCGGCCGGGCTTTCACTTCGGCTGAAATAGCCGATTTCAACGCTGGATGACGACCGGCGGGTGCCGCTGTTCCCAGCCTTCGCGCGCAAGCTCGGGCGTGCGTTCCTCGGTTTGCGGCCAGCCGATGCAGAAATAGCCGATGAAGGCCCAATCTGCCGGGACATCGAGGATGCGCGCGACGGCGAGCGGATCGAGTATCGAGACCCAGCCAACGCCCAGGCCGGCGGCGCGGGCCGCAAGCCATAGCGTATGCACCGCCATGACCGCCGACCATACCGCCGTCTGCGGCATGGTCCCGCGCCCAAGGCCGCCACCCTGCGCCGGGTCGGGGTCGGCAAATACCGCGAGATGGCAGGGTGCCTGGTCGAGCCCTGCAAGTTTGAGCCCGGCATAACGCGCTGCCCGGTCCACGGCCTGGCCGGTAAGCGCGGCAGCGTTGCACGTCTCGAAATCATCACGCACCGCGGCGCGGCGTGCCGGGTCGTCCACGATAATGAACCGCCACGGCTGGCTAAGCCCCACCGAGGGGGCCAGCGCCGCCGTTTCCAGCAGTTCCGCCAACAGCCCCGGCGGCAGCGGATCAGAGCGGAAATGCCGAACATCGCGGCGCCATTCGAACAAAGTCAACAGCGCGGCGCGAAATTCGGCATCGTATGAAGGTACTGGCACTGGGTACATAGGCACGACGGCGCTTAAGCCTTGCTTGACCAGAGCGGAAGACCGCGGACGCTCCCGTGCGAAATTTGTCCCGTCGTCAGTCTTTCCATTGGCGGATTAAACCGTTCGTCACAACACCCCGGATCAGGAGGTTGCCAGCCGCTGTCGGCAGAAATTCGCTCATAGCCAACAAACATCTGCGGAATACCCTGTCCGAAGCCTTTCCGTGCGAAAAAGCATTCCGACCCGGTATGTCGAACAGTTTGCTCGAACGCGGCTCGGGACTGTATGGCAGACGCCTCGGCCTGTCGGAAAACTAATGTTTTCGCCCTTGTTGTCCGCGCCGGACATCAACGCGATTCAGCCCAATAGGACATGCCTAGACATCGGAACAATGTTTAGGAATAGTAAAGATTGGTGCCCCTGGCCGGACTCGAACCAGCACGGATTTCTCCACTCGATTTTGAGTCGAGCGCGTCTACCATTTCACCACAGGGGCACGTGGCGAGTGCGTTAGCGTATCCCGGGATCGGGTTCAACGCCTGCACGGCGCAAATCACCACAGATGTGCTTTGGCGCTGGACAGACTGGACACAACGCCGCAAGGCAACCCGGATGCGACCTCCTCGAAATTCCGATGGCCCCGGCGGCAAACGGCCTCCCTCGGGTCCACTAAGACCGTCAGGTCCGCAGCACCCGGATGGCGACCGCCGCACCCCGGCGCGCGGAGGAGGCAGCGCCGCTGCCCCGATCAAGCGCTTTTACAACGCCCCGCCGTCGCGTCCGCGGCCCGCCGACGATGTCATCGTCCACAGCCGCCGCGAAGCCGAGGCGCTCGACCGCCCCGACACCGGCCGCCGCCATATTCCCGGCGGCCGCCTGCCCAAGGTGCCGAAAAGCGATCCCAAGGCGCTCGCCCGTCCAGCGCGCACCGGCGACCGCAAGCCGCGCAACCCGGCCGCGTTCAGCGATCTGCCGGCGCCACCGCCAACCGGTCGGCGCGGGCGCGGCGATGCCCGTGTCGCCGCGCGCGCCGCCGAACGCAGCGGCGTGGCCGTGCCGGTTGAACCGCAGCGCATTGCCAAGCTGCTGGCACGCGCCGGCATCGGTTCGCGGCGTGACATTGAACGCATGATCGCCGAAGGCAAAGTCGCGCTCGGCGGCCAGACGCTGACGACCCCCGCCACCGTCGTCAACAGTCTGGATGGCATCACAGTCGATGGCCAGCCGGTGGCGGCGCTTGAACCTTCGCGGTTGTTCCGCTTCCACAAGCCGGCGGGCTTCCTGACCACCGCGCGTGACCCCGGCGGCCGCCCGACGATCATGGACATTCTGCCCCCCGGCCTGCCGCGCGTCGTCCCGGTCGGCCGGCTCGACATGAACACCGAGGGGCTTTTGCTGCTCACGACCGACGGCGCCCTGAAGCGCGCGCTCGAGCTGCCGACCAGCGGCGTCCCGCGGCGTTACCGAGTGCGTGCCTATGGCGAAATCGGCCAGCCCGCAGTCGAAAGCCTGATAGACGGCCTGACCATCGATGGCATGCGCTACGGCCCGATCGACGCCGAAATTGAGCGCCGCACCGGCCGCAACCTGTGGCTGACGATGACACTGACCGAAGGCAAGAACCGCGAAATTCGGCGCGTACTCGAACATTTGGGGCTTCAGGTCAGCCGCCTCATCCGTG
>JAYUUE010000266.1:0-3401 GCA_043754785.1 Polymorphobacter sp.
CCCCCCTAGTCATGGTGCACGCGGCTGATATGTTGCGCGCATGAACAGTCCGCCGCCGACCGACCCACCGCCAGACGGATACCCGCCGACCATCCATGCCTGGGCGCCGCGCGGTTTTCGCGCCGTCGAACGCACGCTGCTGGTGGTCATCGCCATCATGACGCTGGCTGCCGCCGCTTTCGAGATCGAACGCGTCATTGTCGAACGCAGCGTCAACCTCGCCGATATCCTGCTGATGTTCCTTTATACCGAAGTCATCGGCATGATCGCGGTGTTCTATGGCGGCAAGGAATCGCCGTTCGTCTACCCGATCTTCATCGCCATCACCGCGCTGGCGCGGCTGATCGTCCTCCAGGGCAAGACCATGGCACCCGAGAATATCGTTTTCGAAGCTAGCGCCATCCTGCTGCTGGCTTTTGCCGCCATCGTCATCGCCCGCACCAGTAAATCCTAGTGGTATTGGCGTGACCCCCGACTTTGCGGCGATGGACGCTGCCGACCCGCTGGCGCCTTGCCGCGCCCGCTTCACCCTGCCACCCGGTGTCATCTACCTCGATGGCAATTCGCTCGGGCCCGTCCCCGCCGCCGCCGCGACGCGCATTGCCGACGCGGTGACGCGCCAATGGGGCGAAGGCCTGATCCGCAGCTGGAACGACGCGCACTGGATCGATCTTCCCGCGACCATCGGGGCCGCCATCGCGCCGATCATCGGCGCCGACCCCGCCAGCGTCATCGCCTGCGATTCGGTTTCGATAAATATCTTCAAACTCGCCGGCGCCGCGCTCGCCATGCGCCCCGACCGCACGACCATCGTCTGCGAGACCGATGATTTTCCGACCGATCGCTATATTCTGGCTGGTCTCGCCCGCCTCACCGGCGCCGCCCTCAAAACCGTTCCCCGCAATGAAATCGCGGCCGCGATCAATGGCCAAACCGCCCTCGTCCTGCTCACCCACGCGCACTACGCCACCGGCGCGGTGCATGACATGGCGGCCATATCCGCCGCCGCCCATGCCGCCGGCGCGCTGACGCTGTGGGATCTCAGCCACTCCGCCGGCGCACTCCACATCGCGCTGGATCGGGACGGCGCCGATTTCGCCGTTGGTTGCGGCTACAAATACCTCAACGGCGGCCCCGGCGCGCCAGCCTTTGCCTATGCCGCCGCGCGCCACCACGCAGCGCTGCTGCCGCCCCTGCAAGGCTGGATGGGCCATGCCGCGCCGTTCGACTTCGCTGCGGACTACGCTCCCGCCCCCGGCATTCGCCGCCTGCTCACCGGCACCCCGCCGATCCTCGCCATGGTCGCCCTCTCAGCCGGCGTCGCAACCTTTGATGGCGTCGACACGGCCGCCGCCGAGGCCAAATCCGCCGCGCTGGCGCAGCTGTTCGCGCGGCTCGCCACCGAACACTGCCCGCAAGTCATCACCGAAACCCCTGTCCCTCGCCACGGCGCCCAAGTCATCTGCCGCCACCCCCACGCCCGCCGCGTCATGGCGGCACTCATCGCGCGCGGCGTCATCGGCGATTGCCGCCCGCCCGACCGGATGCGCTTCGGCTTTTCGGCGCTTTATACTCGCTTTGCCGATGTCGGCACCGCCATCGGCGCGCTTGCCGCCGTGCTCGAGTCGGCCGAATGGCAGGCACCGAGCTTCGAGCCCCAGGGAAGGGTCAGCTGAATGCTGCCGTCGCCGCCAGCCGTCCTCGATTTCTGGTTCACCGAAGTGGGCCCCGATCACTGGTATGCCGCATCGGACACGCTCGATGCCACCTGCCGCGCGCGCTTTGGCCCGTTGCTTGCAGCGGCGGCGGCTTGCGAACTGCATGGCTGGCGCACCGGCAGCGCCGGCCGGCTGGCCGAAATCATCGTCCTCGACCAATTCTCGCGCAACATTCACCGCAACACGCCGCTCGTCTTTGCTTGAGATCCGCTGGCGCTGGCGCTGGCGCAGGAAGCAGTCGCGCAAGGCCTCGATCATGAATTGACACCCGATCGCCGCGCCTTTCTTTACCTGCCCCACATGCACAGCGAGTCGCCGGTGATCCACCACATCGCAGTGCAGCTGTTCGCCGGCATTGGCCGCGCCGAAAACCTTGATTTCGAGGTCAGGCACAAGGCGATCATCGATCGGTTCGGCCGCTATCCGCACCGCACCGCCATCCTCGGACGCGCCTCGACGGCAGCCGAAATCGCGTTTCTGTCCGAACCCGGATCAACGTTCTGACCTTGCCTGGACGATGGAGTCTGATAGTCATTGCTCGGTCAACAATGTCTCGGGGAGTGAAGACCACGACGCGATTTCGCCTTGCAGCCGTGCCTGTCGTCGCCCTGCTGGCGCTCGCTGCCTGCCCCGACACGCCGGGCGCCACCGTTCGCGTTCTCCTTTAAGGTGGCAGGGCCAACGCTGATCCCCATTATCGGCGCAGCGCTGCTTGCCGCCGCACCGCTTAACGCCGCCGCAGCCCCTGCCGACGCGCAGGCGATCCTGATGAAGGGCGTCGCGTTCGACACAGTCAAAGGCCGCGGCAAGGTGCCGGCCTATGCAGATTATCTGAAATCGGTGCTCGTCGCCGGCGGTTTCGCCCCCGGCGACGTCAAAATCGAACCCGTGGGGGAAACCGCCAACCTGCATCTGACGTGGAAAGGCACCGGCAAAAAGCCGCCGATCGCCTTCACCGGCCACATGGACGTCGTCGAGGCCGACCCCACGGACTGGGTACGCAACCCCTTCGCCGCCACCATCGACGGTGAATACATCTTCGGGCGCGGTGTCGGCGACAACAAATTCGACGTTTCGATGCTCGTCACGACACTGGCAGCACTGAAAAAACAGGACTTCAAGCCTTCGCGCGACATCCATCTGTTCCTGTCGGGCGATGAAGAAACCGAAGGCGTCACCGCCGAATTGCAGGCGAAACAGGCCAAGGCCGCCGGCGTCGACTTCATGCTCAACACCGATGGCGGCGGCGGTGGCCTCGATGACACCGGCAAACCCAGCGGCTACGGCCTGTCGGCGGCGGAAAAAACCTATGCCGACTATCGCCTGACCGTCTCCAGCCCCGGCGGGCACAGCAGCCGTCCGATGTCACCCAACGCCATCGCGCAAATCGCCGCCGCCGCCGGCAGGGTCGATGCCTATCGTTTCACCCCGCAGATCAACGATATCACCCGCGCCTCGCTGCGCGCCGAAGGCAAGACCAGCGGCGGCGCACTCGGCGCGGCAATGATTGCTTTCGCCGAAAACCCGGCCGATACCGCCGCCATCGCGGTATTGCGCGCCGATCCGGGCGCCATCGGCCAGATCGCCACCACCTGCGTGCCGACGATGCTGGCGGCGGGCCATGCCCCCAACGCTTTGCCGCAAAAGGCCGTGCTGACCATCAACTGCCGCATCTTTCCTGGT
>JAYUUE010000267.1:0-3401 GCA_043754785.1 Polymorphobacter sp.
GCGAGCGCCTGGCGCTTTTCGGTGACGATGGCGGAATGCAGCAGCGCCGTGCCGAGCAGCCACGGCATCAGCGAGGCGTTTTCCACCGGGTCCCAGAACCACCAGCCGCCCCAACCGAGCTCATAATAAGCCCAGAAGCTGCCCAGCGCGATCCCACAGGTCAGTGGTACCCACGCCGCGAGCACCCACGGCCGCATCCAGCGCGCCCACGCCGCATCGGCACGGCCTTCGAGCAACGCCGCAACGGCAAAGCTGAACGTCACCGAGAAACCGACATAGCCAAGGTATAGCAGCGGCGGGTGAAAGACGAGGCCGGGGTCCTGCAACAGCGGGTTGAGCTCGGCACCGTCGAGCGGCACCCGGTTCAGCCGCAGGAACGGGTTGGAGGTGAACAGCGAAAAGGCGAGGAACGCCACCGAGATCATCGCCTGGATGCTCAGCACCCGGGCTTGCAGGCTGGGGCGCAAATTGTCGCCGAAGCGCCCGATGCCGGCCCCGAAGATCGCCAGGATCAACACCCAGAGCAGCATGGAGCCTTCGTGATTGCCCCATGTCGCCGCGAGCCGATACGGCAGCGGCTGCGACAGCGACGAATTGTTGGCGACCAGCGCCACCGAGAAATCGGCGCGGCCAAAGCACAGCATGAGCGCTGCAAACGCCGTAATGATCAGCACTGCCTGCAGCTGCGCTGCGCTGCGCCCGAACGCCATCAGCGCCGCATCGCCGCGCACGGCGCCGACCATCGGCAGCACCGCCTGCGCCAACGCCGTCAACAGCGCCAGGATCAGCGCGAAATGGCCGATTTCGGCAATCATTCCCATTCCCTTATCCGCCTCGCCCGGCGAGTGGAAGCTGCGTCAAACGTCGCAGGCCTTCAAACCCGCATCGGCATCAGCACGTAAAGCGCGCGCGAATCGTCGCTTTCCCGGATCAGCGTCGGTGCCGCCGCGTCAGCGAGATGGACATCGACCTGGTCGCTGCCCACCTGGCCCAGAATATCGAGCAGATACCGATAGTTGAAGCCGACTTCGAACGCCGACGCGCTATAATCAGCTGGGACTTCCTCGGCTGCGGTGCCGTTTTCCGGGCTGGTGACGGACAGCGTCACCTTGTCATGCCCCAGCGACAATTTGACGGCGCGAGTCTTTTCGGTGGTGGCAATCGCTGCGACCCGGTCAACCCCTTCGGACAGGCTTTTGGCGTCGATCTTCAACAGCTTGTCGTTGGCGGTCGGGATGACGCGGCTGTAGTCGGGGAAGGTGCCGTCGATCAATTTCGACGTCAAAGTGGCTTCGGCACTGAACCGGAAGCGTATTTTCGATGTCGACAACGAGATATCGACCAGCGAGTCATCGCCATATTCATCGAGCAGCTTGCGCACTTCGGCGACGCATTTGCGCGGCACGATAACGCCGGGCATGTCCTTGGCGCCTTCGGGCAAGTCGATCTCGATGCGCGCCAGCCGGTGACCATCGGTGGCAACCGCGCGCAACTTCGGAGCTGCACCATCGATGGCGTGGACATAGATGCCGTTGAGATAATAACGGGTTTCCTCGGTGCTGATGGCAAACCGCGTGCTGTCGATCAGTTCGCGCAGGTCTTTTACTGACAGGCTGAATGCCGTCGGCAGGTCGGTTTCGGCAATCACCGGAAAGTCGTCGCGTTTCAGCGTCGCCAGACTGAACCGCGAGCGGTTGGCAACGATGGTCATCTTTTCATTGGCGACGGCCAGTTCAACCTGACTGCCTTCGGGCAATTTGCGGACGATATCGAACAAGGTATGCGCGCTCACGGTCGTGGCGCCGTTCAGGTCGATGGCGGCCGGGATGGTCTCCACGACTTGCAGGTCGAGGTCGGTCGCCATCAGTCGCAAGCCATCGGCGCGTGCCTCGATGAGCACGTTCGACAAGATGGGGATGGTGTTGCGACGCTCCACAACCGACTGGATATGACCCAGGCATTTCAACAGTGTCGCGCGTTCGACCGTCGCCTTCATTGAGCGTCCTTGGTAAATCGGGTCGGTTAGCCCGCATGGGGAGATTTTCGGCGACTATAACGACTGGCGCGCGCGGCGGTAGTGCCAAGTGCATCCATCCTGCTACAAGCCGCAAATGGACATCATCCTCGCCCGCCATGCCGAAACCGTTTTCAACGCCGCTGCGCGGATGCAGGGGCATATGGCGCACACACCCTTGACGCGCAGCGGCATCGCCCAGGCCGAAGCCATGGGAGTGGCACTGGCCGCGGCGCTGGGCGGAACTGCCGATCGCGACCTGTGGGTCTCGCCATCCGGGCGCACCCAGCAAACGGCCGCGATCGTGAGCGAGCATTTGCGCCGGCCGTTTTTCGATTGGCGCACCGATGCCAGGCTGCTCGAAATCGACGTCGGGGATTGGGAGGGCCGTTACTACGCCGACATCGTCGCTGAAGTCGGCTCGATCGTCGATGCCGAGCGCCGGCTGTTTTCGATGCCCGCACCCAATGGCGAATGGTTTCCGGCCATCGCGGCGCGGCTGACCGAATGGTTGGACAGCCTTGATCCGGCGCGGCCGGTGCTGGCGATCAGCCATGGCATCACGGCGCGGGTGCTGCGCGGACTGCTCGTCGGCGGCGGCGACTGGCACGGCGTGAAGGTGGCCGATGATGCGCCACAGGGCACGGTGTTCCACATCAAAAATGGTGCCGAAACCGTGTTGCTGACCGGCGCCGGCGTGCAGGGCGTGCGCGCTGCGTGAGCCTACGGACTTATCCACCGATAAATCGTTCCGCCCCAGGTTAACCATGCCCATGAGGCGCCGTTGACCAACGCAGACAAGCGGAGGTCGGCATGACTATTCACGATGGCAGCATGGCAGCGGCACTGGCGCTCGGGCCAGACACTGGACCGATGCGATATTTCACGGAAATTGGCACGCTGCTGCTCACCCATCGCCTGCCGCCGGTGCCCGATGTCTACGACCTGTTATGGCGCTATGTTCGCGACGAGGACCACGACCTTTCGCTCGCAATCGACCGCGCCATGACCGAAGGCAGCTTCGACCTCTCCTTGATCGGCGAATTGCGGCGGACGCACTGCGGCGACATGGAGGCCAGCGAAGTCTCGGCGTTGCTCGAAGCAGCCCACGACCAGGCCGAAGCGTTGATTCACCGCATCGAGACCGGGCGCACCGACCTTGCCGACTACGGCCGTGCCATTGCCGACGGCGGCGCTCGGCTGGAAACCCCCATCGATGCCGCCGGGCTTGCGGTGCTGCTCGGGCAGTTGAGTGCTGCCACCGCCACGATCCAAGCCGCCAACGCCCGGCTCGAGAGCGAACTCGCCGCCGCCGCTGCCGAAGCACGCGGCCTGTCCGAAAAACTGGGGGCCACCGAACGTGCGGCGATCACCGATCCGCTGACCG
>JAYUUE010000268.1:0-10243 GCA_043754785.1 Polymorphobacter sp.
CCGGGCGTTGAGCCGATCCTGCATATAGCCCTTGAGTATCCCGTCCTCGATCAGCACCGTTCGCTCGGTCGGCGTGCCTTCGTCATCCACGGTCAGCGAGCCGCGCCGGTTATCAAGACTGCCATCATCGACCACAGTTACACCCTTCGCGGCCACGCGCTCGCCGATCCGCCCCGAAAAAGCGCTGGTGCCCTTTCTGTTGAAATCGCCTTCCAACCCGTGCCCGATAGCCTCGTGCAGCAATATCCCTGGCCAGCCTGGCCCCAGCACCACGGTCATCTCGCCCGCCGGCGCCGCCACGGCATCCAGGTTCATCAGCGCGTTGGCCAGCGCGATGTCGATGGCATTGTTCCACATCTCCGGCTCGAACAGCCCGTCGTACAGATACCGTCCGCCCAGCCCGTGAAACCCCGTCTCGCGCCGGCCGTTCTTTTCGGCGACGATCTGCACATTCAGCCGCACCAGCGGCCGCACATCTCGCACCCGGTGGCCATCGGCGCGGATGATCTCGACGACGCTCCAGCTGCCGATCAGGCTGGCGGAGACCTGCACAACCCGTGGGTCACGCGCCCGCGCCGCCGCATCGATGGTCTGCATCAACGCGACCTTCTTCGAAAAATCGACACCGTCCAATGGGTTGGCATCGCCATAGCGCTTGGCATTGGTGCGCTGCGGCGCCAAGGCCATGGTCCCGCCGTAACCGTCACGCACCACCCGGATAGTGTCCGCCGCGCGCAGGATCGCCGCATCCGACAGCTCGTTGGCATGGGCAAACGCCGTCATCTCACCCGCCACACCGCGCAGGCCAAAGCCCTTTTGCGTATCGAAGGTCGCGGCCTTCAACCGGCCATCGTCGAACGAAAAACTTTCCGACACCGCATATTGCAGATACAGTTCGCCATCGTCGCAGCCGTTCAGCGCATCGGCGACCAGCCGCTCGGTGCGGCCAGGGTCGAGCCCATTGTCGCCATAAAAGATCGCCTGAAGGTCAAGATTGCTCATGGACCTGATATAGGGGGTCAAACGCCAGAGGGAAACAGCGATGCACGCGACATTTTCGATGACCGCCATCGGCCATGTCGATGGCGGCCGTCATGAAGCCACCGACGACGCCTGGGGCTCCAACCGGGCCAGCATCGTGCTTGCCGATGGCTTTGCCGCCGACGCGCTGGCGGGGCTGGACGGCTTCAGCCACGCCGAGATCATCTTTGTTTTCGACCAGCTTCCCGAGACCGAAATCACCACCGCCGCCCGCCGGCCGCGCGGCAACCCCGATTGGCCGCTGGTCGGCATCTTCGCCCAGCGCGGCCGCAACCGCCCCAACCGCATCGGCGTTTCAGTGTGCCGGATCATCGCCACTACTGGCACCCGCGTCGAAGTCGAAGGGCTCGATGCAATCCACGGCACTCCCGTGCTCGACATAAAGCCGGTCCTCGCCGGCTTTTTGCCGCGCGGCAAAACCCGGGAACCCGATTGGGCCGCAGCAATTATGGCGGATTACTGGTAATCGTCCCTAAAATGCGCAGGTCAAAACCCACGCCTTGCCCGGCCGGTCAAAGACGATCCGCGAGCAATGCTGCAACACATCGCGCCCGATCAATATCCACGGATCGCGGCCCTTCTTGCGGTTCGCCGTGACTGTGATCGCATCGTCATCGTCATTCACCGTGCTGGTTCCCGCCTTAGCCGCCGCATCGAGCGCCTTGGCCTGGGCTTCGGTCACCCGCACCGCCGGCTTGAACATCGGCAAGCCGATCAGCGTGGCCCCCGGCACCGGCACCAGACGCTCGAACGGCAGCGCCACACCCGGAAACGGCTGCCAGAACCCGACCTGCCCCGCTCGCTTGACCAGCCCGGCCTGTGCCAGTGCCGCCGCCGCCCGCGCGTTCATCACCGTATCGGGGGAATTGAGCTCCAGCGCGACATTGATCGACTCATCGCCGATCTTCGCCTTCATCATCACCCCACCGCTGTCCTTGCGCGTGATGGTGTAGAGTTTCGCGCCCGCCGCCTGCGGCCCGAGGTTGAAGATAATTTCGTCGGCCTTGAGCACCGATGCACCGAGCACCCCTTCGGCTTCGGCGGCAATCGGTTTATCAACCCAGATCACCGGCACCGTCGATTTGTTCAAACCATGCGGCGTGATGCCATATAGATTGCCACGAAACGTTGCCTCGCCGCCGGGAATCAGCGCGCTTTTAAAGGTGCGCTTGCCGATCAGCGGAAATGGCTTCAACCCGGCGCGGACTGCCGGCGCCGTGTTGAGGATCAGCGCCGTGTCAAAGCTCAAGGCTAGCCGGATATCCAGGTCGGCATTCTTGATGTGCACCGGCACATGCGGCTGCCCGGCCGGTGCCACATTGACCACAAACGGCGTCATCACAGGCTTTGCCGCGGCCAACACCGGCGCTGCCACCACCAGCGCCGACAACAACCGCCAACACCACATCAATGCGCTTCTGCCGCGCCGCCGCTATAGACAAATCGCCGGTCGCAATAGCTGCAATCGGCAAAGCCGCTGCCGCCGATCTGCAACCACACCCGCGGGTGGCCGTCACCGCGCGCCTCGTCACCATCGCAGACGACGCGCGCCGAAGTAGCGACAATAACTTCGGGGGGCGGCGGGATTTCCATGCGTCCCCTTACCAACCCCGTGCGGCCAAGTCACGCTTGCTCCCCCCTGCCCACGCGCCTATCCCCGCCACATGACGCAATCCGCCATTTCGATCCGCAGCCTTGAAAAAACCTATGCCGGCGGCAAGCAGGCTTTGAAGGGCATCGATCTCGAAATCCCGCGCGGCAGCATGTTCGGGCTGCTTGGTCCCAACGGCGCCGGCAAGTCGACGATGATCAACATTCTGGCAGGGCTGGTCAACAAGACCGCCGGTACCGCCAACATCTGGGGGTTCGACATCACCGATCACCCGCGCAACGCCAAGGCCAGCATCGGCATCGTCCCGCAAGAACTGGTGTTCGATGCATTTTTCACACCCTTCGAAACGCTGGAGCTTCAGGCTGGCCTATTCGGCGTCCCCAAGACCAAACGCCGAACGATGGAGCTGCTCAAGGCCGTCCGCCTGGAGGACAAGGCGCACGTCTATTCGCGCACTCTGTCGGGTGGCATGAAACGCCGGCTGCTCGTCGCCAAGGCATTGGTCCATAACCCGCCAGTTCTGGTGCTCGATGAACCCACTGCCGGCGTCGATATCGAATTGCGTTCGCAGCTTTGGGACTATGTCCGCACCCTCCACGCTGCCGGCACCACAGTTGTGCTGACCACGCATTATTTGGAGGAAGCCGAGGCGTTGTGCGACCGCATCGCAATCGTCAACAATGGCGAGATCGTCGCCAACGACTTTACCTCGGTGCTGCTCGCCACCGCCGGCGACAAGAAGCTCATTGTCACCGTCGACCGCGACTTGGCCGAAGTCCCCGCCGGGCTCGAGGCGCGCAGCGAACTCAAGGGCGACCGCACGTTGGTGCTGACCTATGACAAGCGCAGCCGCAACGCTGGCCAGGTCCTCGCCGCCGTCGCTGCCGCCGGCCTCGGCGTCGTCGATGTCTCGACGACCGAAGCCGATCTCGAAGACGTGTTCCTTGAGCTGACTCGCAGCCATGCATAACCCCCCCTCCCGCTCCATGCAGGGTGCCAAGGGAGAGGGTTCCCCCGCCAACCCGACGTTTGTCTCAACGAGCGCCGCATAAATGGCCAGACGCCCTCCCCCCGACGCCCACCCCTTCGACGTCGTCATCATCGGCTCTGGCGCGGCCGGGCTCACGGCGGCACTCAACCTTGCGCCGCGCTTCAAGGTCGCCGTCCTCGCCAAGGGCAAGCTCGATTCCGGCTCGACAGCCTGGGCGCAAGGCGGCATCGCCGCGGTGCTCGAACCCGGCGATACCTTCGAAAGCCATATCGAAGACACGATGATCGCCGGTGCCGGGCTCAACCACCGCGCCACGGTCGAATTCGTCGTTGAAAACGCCGCTGCCGCCATCGATCGGCTGGCCGCACTGGGCGTGCCGTTCAATCCGGGCGAGACCCTGTCCGAACGCTGGCACCTTACGCGCGAAGGCGGCCATAGCCACCGCCGCATCGTCCATGTCGATGATGCCACCGGCTGGGCTGTTCAGCAGGCGCTGCAAGCGGCCGCCGCGCTCCACCCCAACATCACGCTGGTCCCGGGCATGGTCGCCATCGACCTGATCACCTCAGCCCATGTCGAGGGCGAACGCTTCGCCGCCCGCGCCGCCCACGGCGTCTATGCCTTCAACGATGAAACGCGCCACATCGAACGCTTCGTCGGCAAGGCCATCGTGCTTGCTACTGGCGGCGCATCCCGCGTCTATCAATATTCGACCAACCCGGACGGCTCGACCGGCGACGGCATCGCCATGGCCTGGCGCGCCGGTTGCCGGGTATCGAACATGGAATTCAACCAGTTCCACCCGACCTGTCTGTTCCACCCGCTGGTCAAGAATTTCCTCATCACCGAGGCGGCACGCGGCGAAGGCGGGCATTTGCAATTACCCGACGGAACCCGCTTCATGCAGCGCTACGACGACCGTCTCGAACTCGCCCCGCGCGATGTCGTCGCCCGCGCGATCGACGCCGAAATGAAGCGCCTCGGCCTCGATCACGTGCTGCTCGATATTTCGCACCTCGGCGCCGATTTCGTGAAGCATCATTTCCCGATGATCTATGCCCGCCTCCTCGAACTCGGCATCGATTGCACCGTCCAGCCGATCCCCGTCGTCCCCGCCGCGCATTATTCCTGCGGCGGCGTCATGATTGGCCTTGATGGCCGAACCGATCTTGCCGGCCTGTGGGCAGCAGGCGAAGTCACCCAGTCAGGCCTCCACGGCGCCAACCGCCTCGCCTCGAACTCGATTCTCGAATGTCTGGTCTTCGGTCAGGCCGTCGCCGATGACATAGCCGCGCACTGGGATGCCGACGTCCCCATCCCCGCCATCCGCCCCTGGGATGAAAGCCGCGTCACCGATTCCGACGAGGAAGTCGTCGTCGCCCATAATTGGGACGAACTGCGCCGCTTCATGTGGGACTATGTCGGCATCGTCCGCACCGACAAACGCCTCGAACGCGCCGCCCACCGAGTCAAACTGCTGCGCAAGGAAGTCGCCGACTATTACGGCAACTTCCGCGTCACGCCCGACCTCATAGAATTGCGCAACCTCGTCAACGTCGCCGACCTGATCGTCCGCTCCGCCCGCGCGCGGAAGGAAAGCCGCGGCCTGCACTACACGACCGACTATCCCAAGCTGGCCGCGGTGGCGAAAGACACAGTTCTCGATCCGGTCACGACGCGCTCTTGACCCCATCTCCTTTGCGGAAGAAGGCGAGACGGCAAAGCCGGCCCGGGGTGAGGAAAACTACCCCATAAGCTCCCGCACATCGGTCAACCGCCCCGTCACCGCCGCCGCCGCCGCCATTGCCGGCGACACCAGATGCGTCCGCGCGCCCACCCCCTGCCGCCCGACGAAATTGCGGTTCGACGTAGAAGCACAGCGTTCCCCAGCCGGCACTTGGTCGGGGTTCATCCCCAGACACATCGAACACCCCGGCTCGCGCCAGTCAAACCCGGCTTCGATGAATATGCGATCCAGCCCCTCGGCCTCGGCCTGGCGCTTGACCAGACCCGATCCGGGTACCACCAGCGCCTGTTTGACCCCAGCCGCCACCCGGCGCCCCCTGGCGACCGCCGCCGCAACGCGCAGGTCCTCGATGCGGCTGTTGGTGCAGCTGCCGATGAAGATATTCTCCACCGCCAGCCCTTCCATCGGTGTTCCGGCCGCCAGCCCCATATACTCAAGGCTCTTCTGGGCCGACGTGCGCTTGCCCTCATCGGCAAAGCTGTCCGGCGCCGGCACCCGGTCGCCAATCGCGATCACATCCTCGGGGCTTGTCCCCCAGGTCACCAGCGGCGCGATGGCATTGCCATCGATCATCACCACCGTGTCATACACCGCCCCCGCATCGGTCGGCAGCGTCCGCCACCACGCCAGCGCTGCATCCCAATCCGCCCCCGCGGGTGCCCTCGGCCGGCCTCTCACATAATCAAAGGTCTTTTCGTCCGGCGCAACCAGCCCGGCGCGGGCGCCGGCTTCGATCGCCATGTTGCACACCGTCATCCGGCCTTCCATGCTCATCGCTCGGATCACCTCGCCGGTATATTCGATGACGTGGCCGGTGCCGCCGCCGGTGCCGAGCTGCCGCGTGATCGCCAGCGCCACGTCCTTGGGCGAGATCGAAAACCCCAACGTCCCCGTCACCCGCACTTCCATTGCCTGCGACTGGCGCAGCAACAGCGTCTGCGTGGCGAACACATGCTCGACTTCCGACGTGCCGATCCCGAACGCCAACGCCCCGAACGCGCCATGGGTGGAGGTATGACTGTCGCCGCAGACCATTGTCACGCCGGGGAGCGTAAAACCCTGCTCCGGGCCGATGACATGGACGATGCCCTGCTCGGGCGCGTCGATGGCGAACATCTCGACGCCGAAATCCCGGCAATTGACGGTCAGCGCATCGAGCTGCGCGCGCGACATGGCATCGAGGATCGGCAGCCGCCGACCCTCAAAGACTCTGGCGGTCGTCGGCACATTATGGTCGGGCACCGCCAGCGTCAGGTCGGGCCGCCGCAGCCGCCGCCCGGCCAGCCGCAACGCTTCGAACGCCTGCGGCGTCGTCACTTCATGGATCAAATGTCGGTCGATGAAGATCAACGCCGTGCCGTCCTCCAACCGGCGGACAACATGGTCGTCCCAGATCTTGCCATAAAGCGTGCGCGGGTCTTCGGTCATCTCTGTCTGTTGCCCCCAAAAGTCCGCCTCTTCAAGCGCCGATGGACGCCGTATGTCCGTGGCGATAAGCAAGTCGCCCAATGGCCACGATCATCACCATTTTGCCCGCCTGGGTTTTCGCCATCGTGCTGTTCGGGCTGCTCTGGACCGGCTCGCTCCTCGGCGCCCGGCTCAGGGTTCGGCTCAACATTACCAGCGAGACCCCCTACGCCACTTCGGCGACAGTCAGCCTGCTCGCGCTGCTGATCGGTTTCACCTTCTCGATGTCGCTCAGCCGCTATGACAGCCGGCGCGCGCTGGTCATCGAGGAGGCCGCCGCGATCAGCGCGCTATGGCAGCGCCTGCCGCTGGTCCCGCACGCGCAACAGGCCGAAATGGCGCAGTTGACGCGCAACTATGCCGAACAGCGCCTGGCCTATTTCACCTTCGGCATCGACAAGGACACGGCCCTGATCGCGGACAAGGCCGCCGACGACACGATCCAGCGCTTGTGGGAAGCCGTCCGTCATCCATCAACGGTCAGGGGAGTACCGCTCATCGCCGGCACGATCGTCGACCATCTCGGCCGCATCGACGACGCCGCCTGGCGCCGCGACGCCCTGGGACGCGAACACGTCCCAAGGCTAGTCATCGACATGCTGGCGATCTTCAGCTTTTTCACTTCCGTCGGCATGGGTTTCGCCGCACCGCGTGACCTGCGCACCCACCCGACGCACCTGATTTTCTTTGCGCTCAACGCCTCGGCGATCATGCTGATGCTCGATCTCGACGAGCCGCGCACCGGGTTGGTCACGGTCTCGCAGCGCCCGATGGAGGAAGTCATCGCCATCATGGCCGCCCATGCCGGCGACGCGGATCGGGTTACAGCAACCACGCCCACGCCCATGACTGCGCCTGCGAGTTAACCGCAGCAGCCCCTCACGACAGCGCCTCCGCCTCCGGGTCCGCCAGCCGATCCCCGGTGGCGCTTTCCAGCGCGTGGCGGTTGCGCGCGTCCTCCAAATCCAGCTCACGCTCGATACGGCGGCGCGTATCGTCGGTGATCCGGTGGTCGGCATAAAGCTCGCCGATGCGCTGCCGCTCGGCGGCGATCAGCAGGGCTTGCAGATTGGCGTCGCTGGCAACCGGGCTGCCGTCGATCCGCGTGTCGGCGGTCCCGACATATTCGGCATGGCGGTCACGGTGGCGTCGGCGCAGCACGGCGACGGCGGCAGCATCGGCACCGGCACCTTCCAGCCGCTCAAGCTCGGTCAGCGCCGCTTCGACGCCGATGATGCGCGCCGCCACCTCGCGCGCCTTGTTGGTCCGCGCTTCGGCCTCCCCCGCCGCAACCAACCCCAGCCGCGGCAACAGCCAGGGCAGGCTCAAGCCCTGGCCGACGAGCGTCACGACGATCACGCAAAAGGTGGTGAACAGGATCATCTCGCGGTCGGGAAACGGCGCATCCCCCGCCAGCAGCGGGATCGACAGCGCTGCGACCAGCGAAATCGAGCCGCGAATGCCGGTAAAGGCGATGAAGAACGTCTGCTGCCACGGCGGATAGGGATCGCGCCGCCGTAGCGACGCGAATAGCCAGCGCGGCCCATAGGTCGCCGGAAACACCCACAGAAAGCGAACGGCGATGACAACCAGGCTGACAACCGCGCCGGCCACCACCAGCCGCTGCCAGCCGCTTTGGTCGAACCCCGACAGGATGCGGTGCGCCTGCAGCCCGGTCAGCAGGAACACCAGCCCTTCCAGCCCATGCGCGACAAGGCCCCAAACGAAATAGCCCTGCAGACGCGTCGCCGGCGAGATGAAGCGCGCCCCGTGCCGGCTGACATACAGCCCCGCCACCAGTGCCGCGATAACGCCCGATCCGCCTAGCACGTGCGCCGGCCAAAAGGCGATGAACGGTGTCATTAGCGCCAGCATGATCTCGATCTGCGGGTTGCCGACGCGCTGGCGCAGCCGCAGCATCGCCCAGCCGGTCGCGGCGCCCCACGCCAGTTCGCTCAGCACGATGGCCGCAAAACTGCCCAGTGCGTCCGCCGCCGAAAAATCGCCAGTCACGGTGGCGGCAACGGCAAAGCTGAGCAGGATCAGCGCCGTTGCGTCGTTGACCAGCCCCTCGCCCTCCAAAATCGTCAGCAACCGCTGCGGCAGGCTCAACGACCGGCTGATCGCGACCGCCGCCACCGGATCGGGCGGCGAAACCACGGCGCCCAGCACGAACGCCACCGCCCAGGGTACGCCGAGCAGCCAATGGACGGCGCCGGCGACCGTTGCCGCTGTGAACAGCACCAGGCCGATCGCGAGCAGCAGGATCGGCCGCAAATTGGCCCGAAAGCCGCGCCAACTCATGCCGACGCCCGAGGTGTAGATCAGTGGCGGCAGCGCCAGCATCAAAACCAGTTCGGGGGCGATGACCACCGGCGGCATGATCGGCACGAAGGACAGCAGCGCGCCGACAAACACCAGCAGAATGGCGTTCGGAATGCGCAGCCGCTGCGACACGGTGTCGGCCAGTGCCGTGACCAGCACCAGCAAGCCGCCGATGAACAGCAGCTCCGGCGTCACGGCCGGTCAGGCCCGATCATCCCGTCAACCCTCATCGAGCAACGGCAGCTGTACCGGATAATCGAACGACTGGCCCGCCGGCAGCGCGATCCCCAGATGCTTCCACGCGCCGGCATTGAGCATACGCCCTCGTGCGGTTCGCGCGACCAGGCCAGACTGAATCAGGAACGGCTCAACCACCTCCTCAAGCGTATCGCGCGCCTCGGACAGCCCCGCTGCCAGCGTCTCGATTCCCACTGGTCCGCCGCGATAAATATCGGCAATCATCATCAGATAGCGCCGATCCATTGCATCCAAACCCAGATTATCGACCTCCAAACGGTTCAGCGCCTGGTCCGCAGCCACCCGATCGACATTCATGGTGCCGGCCGCAGAGGCAAAATCCCGCACCCGCCGCAACAATCGCCCAGCGATCCGCGGTGTGCCGCGCGCGCGTCCAGCGATTTCGCGGGCGCCATCAGCCGTCAGGCTTAGCTGCAACAGCGCCGCCGCGCGCGTCACCACGCGCTCCAATTCATCGACCGTGTAGAAAACCAGCCGCAACGGGATGCCGAAACGATCCCGGAGCGGCGTCGTCAACAACCCCGCGCGCGTCGTCGCCCCAACCAAGGTGAAATGCGGCAGATCGATCCGCACAGATCGCGCCGACGGCCCTTCGCCGATCATCAGGTCGAGCACCCGATCCTCCATTGCCGGATAAAGGATCTCCTCGACGGCAGGCGACAACCGGTGGATCTCATCGATGAACAGCACGTCATGGTGATCGAGGTTGGTCAGCAGCGCCGCCAGATCGCCCGCCTTGGCAATCACCGGGCCGCTGGTGGCGCGAAAACCGACGCCCAATTCGCGCGCCACAATCTGCGCC
>JAYUUE010000269.1:0-3354 GCA_043754785.1 Polymorphobacter sp.
CTGTTCGAGCGTCGCGGGCGGTTGATTTTGGAAAACAAGCGGCTGAATGCTGTGTATGCGGCGACGATCAAGGCGATCCGGCGCGGCGAAGACGTCGAGAGCATTTTGGTGCGGCTCGCGCGCAACGACACGGTGCAGTTGAGCCATGACAAGGCGGTGCCGGCGGAGTTGCGCGAACTGGCGCTGGCGTGCGCCCGCGAAGGTGATGAAAGCTGCTGTTGGGACCGGTATCTGCTGACGCCGATGCTGGCGGCCAAGCTCGCCAAACGGCTGCGGCTCGGTGGGTTCTTGCTGGGCAGATCATGGGCCGGCAAGCCCGATGAGGGCTGGCTGGTGCGCGTGCCGCCCGATGACGTGCCGTGGTTGCCGGCGGCGCAGATTGCGCGTGAGGCGGCGAAGGTTCGCTCCGGGGTACTGTCGCAGTTGCACCTCGGCAAGATGCCGACCGAAGGCGAAGTGGCGCAGGCGACGGTGTTCTTTCTCGCCGACCGCGCCGTTTCCGGTGAGACGTTCATGCCGTCGGGTGGTCTGAATGTGGAGCGTTCGACGACCGAGCGCGAATTGTTCGGAAGCCCGAAGCAGGAGCGCGTCGATGCCATGGCGGGCAAGACGGTGTGGCTGGTCGGCGAACATCTGGTCGACTATCTGGCCGAAAGCGCGCGCAGTTTCCTCGCTGCCGGGGTTGCGCGGGTTGTGTTGCTGGCGATGACGGCGGCGGGCGGCGCGGCCTTGCGGGCTGCTGTCGAAGGCGGCGACCGGGTGGAAACGCTGGTGGTCGGCGACGATATCGAGGCCAGCCTTGATGTGGCGCTCACGCAGTGGGGGCCGCCCACGACGATTGTTTCAACGCCATTCAAGCCGCTTCCCGACGCGCTGTTCGATGGCGATGCACCGCTGGATGGTGCAGGGTTCGCCGATGTGGTGGAGACCAATCTGACCCATCATTTCCGCGTCGCGCGCAAAGCGTCGCTGTATGATGGCGCGCAGATCGTGCTGGTTTCACCCGATGTGGAAATGGGGCAGCATGGCGGCGCTGCGTTCGCGCTGGCCAATTTCGTCAAGACGACGCTGCACGCCTTTACAGCGACAATTGCCGTGGAGAACGAGCGGCTGATCCATGACGTGCCGGTCAACCAGATCAACCTGACACGGCGGGTGCGATCCGAGGAGCCGCGCAATGCGGCGGAGCATGATGAGGAAGTCAAGCGTTTTGCCCGTGCCGTGTTGCTGGCGGGGACGCCGCTGGCCCACGCCGAGGACTCGCGCTATCGGGCGCGGGTGTATCGCGGGGTTTCGATCACGGTTTGAAGGGGCCATCGCAGCGGCGCCTGCGCGCTGACAACGCGCGTCCGAAGTGCCGCGCAATGGCGGTCAAGCGGCGAGGGGGGCGTGTGCCAATCGCGGCAACACGTGCCGGGCGAACAGGTCGCACTCCGCCGCGTGGGGGTAGCCTGAAAGGATGAAGGCTTCGATGCCGATGGTTTGATAGGCGTGGAGTTTTGCCAGCACCTGATCGGGGTCGCCGACGATGGCGGCGCCGCAGCCGGAGCGGGCGCGGCCGATGCCGGTCCACAGATTCTCCTCGACATAGCCTTCGTTGCCGGCGGCTTCGCGCAGCTCGGCCTGGCGCAGGACGCCGACGGATTGGGAATCGAGCGATTTGGCGCGGATGGCGTCGCCGGTGGCGGCGTCGAGTTTTGACAGCAACCGGTCGGCATAGCGCCGCGCTTCGGCTTCGGTTTCGCGGACGACGACATGGACGCGGTAGCCGAACTTCAGCGCCCGGCCATAACGCGCGGCGCGCGCGATCATGTCGTCGACGATGGCCTGCACGGCGGGCATGGTGTCGGGCCACATCAGATAGACGTCGGCAGCTTGTGCGGCGGCATCGCGTGCATCGGGGCTGAGGCCGCCGAAATACAGGGGCGGGCATTTGCCGGTGACGGGGGTGATGCCGGGCGGGTCGAGCTTGAGCTTGTAATGCTCGCCGTGGTGGTCAAGCGGCTGGCCGCCCAGGATGGCCTTGAGGATTTGCATCACTTCGAGCGTTCGGGCGTAGCGCGGTTTGCCGGCGAGCACCTCGCCCGGAATGTCCGATGAGATGATGTTGATGTTCAATCTTCCGCCGGCGATCTGATCGAGCGTGGCGATCTGGCGAGCGAGTTGCGGCGGCCAGGCTTCTCCGACGCGGACCGCGAGCAGCAGCTTGATACGCCGGGTAAGCACGGCAATCGCCGCGGCGAAGGCGGTCGAATCGATTCCCAGGGCATAGCCCGATGGCAGCAGGATATTGTCGAACCCGCCGCTTTCGGCGCCGAGGACGATGTCGCGGCAATGTTCGAAGCTGGATTTCAGTTTTGGGTCGGGCTGCCCAAGAAATTCATAGTCATCATCGCAGAGTGCCGAGAACCAGCTGACTTCGCACGGCTTCACGGCAAATTCTCCCCCAGCGAGGCGACAAGGATCGCATACCATTCGGCGCGGGTGAAGCACACCTTGTAGGCATCGGCGCTTTCGGCGATGCGCTCCGGGTTCTGGCTGCCGATGATCGGAATGATACCGGCAGGGTGCGCCATGATCCAGGCATAGGCGGCCGCAGCGACGCCGACGCCAAAGCGGGCGCCGTGCTCGTGCAGTGCCAATTTCACCCGGATGACGCGGGCATCGGCGACGGTGCGGCGGCCGGGGCGAGGATCGCCATCGCCGAGCCGGCCCTGCCCGAGCGGCGACCAGGCCATGACGGCGAGGCCATGCTTCATGGCGCGATCGAGTGTGCCATCGAACAGCGGCGCGCTGGCGAGCGGCGAGAACTCCGGCTGTGTCGATACCAGGCCCGCCTTCAGGTGCTTGGCAAGCGCTCCGGTTTGAGCCGGGCTATGGTTCGATACACCGATGGCGCCGATCTTGCCTTCCGCGACCAGCGCATCAAGGGTGGCTGCGACCGCAGCCGGGTGGGTGAGCATGTCGGGGCGATGGATTTGCCACAGGTCTATGCGATCGACGCCGAGGCGGGTCAGTGATGCCTCGACAGCGTGGCGCAGGTAGGTGGGAGACGAATCATACGGCACCCCCATGCGGATGCCGCCCTTCGACGCCAGCACGATCTGGCGGCGCAGCGACGGGCTTTGGGCGAAGACGCGCCCGAGCAGCGCTTCCGCTGCACCGAACGGTTCGTCATTGTCGGGGCCGTAGATGTCGGCGGTGTCGAAGAAGTTGATCCCGGCGGCCAGCGCGGCTTCGACGCGGAGGTGCGCCGCCGCAACATCGTCGCCGGCAAAGCGCCACATCCCCCACGCCAGCGACGACACCAGCAGTTGGGACTTGCCGAGGGCACGGTGTTGGGGGGAAAGAGCG
>JAYUUE010000270.1:0-10077 GCA_043754785.1 Polymorphobacter sp.
CCGTTGACAGCCCCTGCGCCGCCGCACATTCTGTGCCGCGATGGCTTGGCTCCCCGTTCCCGCCGATGCCCGCGATGCCGGGCTGGTGCGCGGCGTCGGGCCATGGGCGCTGACCGGCGCCTTTGTCGGTATCCTCGTCGGCAGCGGGATCTTCAACATCCCGGCCCCGATGGCCGCGGCCGTCGGGCCATGGGCACCGCTGGCCTATCTCGCCTGCGGCATGGCGGTCGGCGCCGTTATGCTGTGTTTTGCCGAAGCCGCCAGCCGGGTGCCGACCAGCGGCGGCGTCGCCGGCTTCATCGGCGCCGCCTTCGGGCCCTATTGGGGGTTTCTGACCGGCGTGCTCAACTATGCCGCCGCGGTCACTGCCGCCGGGGGCATTGCGGCGGCCATTGCCGATGTCATCGGCACCGTCGCCCCGGCTTTTGCCGCCGGGCCGGTGCGTATCGCCGCGCTGGTTGGCTGGTTCGCGGCGCTGGCGGTGCTCAACATCGCCGGCGTCGGCATTGCGGCGCGCGTTGTCGCCATCTCCACGTCGGTCAAGCTGCTGCCCATCGCGCTGTTCATCGGTGTCGGCGTCTGGTTCATCGATCCCGGTAACCTCATTGTGCCGGTTGCCGCCAGCGCCGGCGGCGGCCGGGCCGATATCGGCCGGGCCGCCATCCTGGGCATCTTCCTCTATACCGGTATCGAAGCGTCGATGTCGGTATCGGGCGAAGTCAGCGATCCGGCGCGCAGTATCCCGCGCGCCATCATCGCTGCGGTCACAGGCTATGCCGCGCTGTGCATCGCCGTGCAGTTGGTGGCGCAGGGCTTGCTCGGCGCGGCGCTGGGGTCGTCGGTGGCGCCGCTCGCCGATGCCATCGGCAAGGTGGCACCACCCTTGCGTCTGGTGCTGGTGGCCGGCGCGGTGGTTTCGATGGCCGGCTGGACCGCCTCCGACGCGCTGTCGTCACCCCGAATGCTGTTCGCGATGGCCCGCGATGGCTTTCTGCCGGTATCCGTCGGCAGGCTGCACGCGCGCAATGCGACGCCATGGGTCGCCAGCCTCGCCCATGCCGGCATCGCGGCGGCACTGGCGGTCAGCGGCAGTTTCACCGCGCTGGCGATTGTCGCCACCCTGATCGTCATCATCGTCTATGTCGTTGGCTGTGCCGCCGCCGTGGTGCTGCGCCGCCGCGACGTGGCACTGGCGGGACCGCCGGTGCGCATTCCGGCGCTTACGGCCTTTGCCATTGCGGGTTCGGCAGCGATGCTGTGGGTCGGGGCGCAATCGACCCGCGCCGAAGCGGTTGGGATCGCGCTGCTGGTCGCTGCGACGACGCTGATCTATTGGTTGCGCCGTCAGACCGGCCGCAGATCGGCATAAGCCGCCAGCGCCCGCGCGCGGCCCTCGTTGTGGCCGATGATCGGCACGGGATAGCTGCCCCCCAGCGTGACCCCGGCAGCGCGCAACAGCATCGGTTCGGCCTGCCACGGCGCATGAATATCGGCGTCGCGCAGCCGCGACAACTCGGGCACCCAGCGCCGGATGTACGCCGCTGCATCGAATTTGGCGCTTTGCGTGACCGGTGCGAACACCCGGTTGAACGGCGATGAATCGACCCCCGATCCCATCACCCATTGCCAGCCGAGCGAATTGGCGCCCAGATCGGCATCGACAAGGCAGTCCCAGAACCAGCGCTCGCCCGCCCGCCAGTCGATGAGCAGGTGCTTGACGAGGAACGAAGCGGCAATCATCCGCACCCGGTTGTGAATCCAGCCGGTCGCCCACAGCTGCCGCATCCCCGCGTCGACGATGGGATAGCCAGTGCGCCCATCCTGCCACGCCGCCAGCTCCGCCGGAGCGTCGCGGAAGGCCAGATCATCGAACTGCGCCCGCCCCGGCACATCACCGTGCCCCGGAAACTGGTCGAGGATATTGGCGGCAAAATCCCGCCAGCCGAGCTCGCGCAGATAGGGCTCCGCCTTGGCGGCTGGCACCACATCGGCGACGGCGTGCCAGACCTGACGGATCGAAATTTCTCCCAGCGCCAGATGCGGTGACAGCCGCGACGAGCCATCCTGTGACGGAAGGTTGCGGCCTTTGTCGTAACCGGCGGCAACCGCCAAAAAGTCGGCCAACCGCGCGGCGGCCCCCGCCTCGCCGGGCGTCCATATATCGAAGCCACCGGCCCAATCGGGCTTTGTCGGCAACAGCCGCCAATCGGCAAGATCATCGCTTGCCGGGGCGCCGGCAAAAACCAGCTCCGGCGCCGGTTGCGGCCGCGGCGGCGGCATCTGCTCCTGCAATTTGCGCCACCACGGCGTGAAAATCCGATAACGCCCGCCGCCGCCGGCAAGCACGCTGGCGGGTGGGGCGAGCATCGCGCCGTGATAGCGCTTCAGCGTGACGGCCTTCGCCACCGCCGCGTCCGCTGTCTTGGCCCAGGGCTCATAATGCGTCAGCGTATGCACCGCCTCGGCACCGATCGCTGCCGCCACCTCTGGCACCACCACGCCCGCCGCCCCGCGCCGCAACACCAGACGACCGCCGCGCGCCGCCAGCGCGCGCCCCAGCGAAACGAGGCTGTAATGCAGCCACCAGCGCTGCGCCGCACCCATCGCCCAATGGCCCGGCGTTTCATCATCGAGCACGAACAGCGCGATCACCGGCCCGGCCCGCGCTGCGCCAGCAACGGCGGCATGATCGGCCAGCCGCAGATCGTTGCGGAACCAGATAAGATGCGGTGCTGACATAGCCCGGTGTTAGCCGCTATGAGCCGAGCCGTCGCCCCCACAGGAAAGCGCCCAAATGCCGCAACTCGCCTATGTCGATGGCCGCCTGTCGCCGCTGAGCGACTCCCATGTCCATGTCGAGGATCGCGGGCTGCAATTCGCCGATGCGCTTTACGAAGTCGCTGCGGTGATGAACGGTCGGCTGCTCGATTGGGAGGCGCATCAGGCGCGGCTGCGGCGCAACTGCGCGGCGATCTTCATCGATTTTCCGATGACCGACGCGGCGCTGTCAGCGCAAGCGAGGCGGCTGGTGGCGATCAACGGCCACAAGGACGCGCTGTTGTATATCCAGCTCAGCCGCGGCTCGGCCAAGCGCGACCATGGATTTCCCGATGCGGCGCGCCCAACGCTGGTGATGACGGTGCGGCGCTTCGATTTCGTCCAGCGCATCGCGCAGCAACGAACGGGCGTGAAAGTCATCACCGTCAACGACATGCGCTGGCAGCGTGTCGACATGAAGACCACCGGACTGTTGGCGAATGTCCTCGCCAAACAGGACGCGCGCGCTGCCGGCGCCTTCGAGGCGTGGCTGATCAGTGCCGATGGCATCGTGCGCGAAGGCGGTTCGACCAACGCATATATCGTCAAGGACGGCGCCATCATCACCCACCCGCTGTCGGCGCACATCCTGCCCGGCATTGCGCGGGCAACGCTATTGAAGCTGGCGCGCGCGGCGCAGATGACGGTGGTGGATCGCACGTTCACGCTCGACGAGGCACTGGCGGCGGACGAGGCCCTCCTGACTTCTACAACCGCCCCGATCCTGCCGGTGGTGACGGTCGATGGGAGCCCCATCGGCACCGGGACACCCGGCCCGGTGGCGATGCGGCTGGCGGCGTTGGTCTGGGACGAAATCGCTCGCCAGACGGGGTGGCGGGCGTAACGAACATCCTCCCTCTCAGGGGGGAGGCGAGAGACGCGCTACTTGGCGCGGCACGGGTGGGGGTCCACACGTGTCGGAACATGTCGACCCCCACCCGCCGCGACTGCGACGGAGGTCGCCTGCGCGACGCCGCGCGAGTCGCCTCCCCCGTGAGCGGGAGGACTAGAATTACCTCACATCGGCGGCGGCGGCGGCGGCATGTCGCCGCCCGGCGCGCCCGGCCCGCGTCCGCCGCGCATCTGGCCGACCCGGGCTTCCATCCGATCGCGCATCGTCCGCGCACTTGCCACAAACGCCTTGCGGTCCGCCGCCGACAGCTTGCCGAAGCCGGCCAGCATCGCTGCCTGGCGCCTGTCATGGCCGATCTGCGCTGCCTTGCGCTCGTCTTCCATGGCACGCTTCAACGCGCTCACATCGAGCTTGTCGGCATCGAGCACCACCAGCATCCGATCCCGCGCCGCCTTGACGGCATAATGGTCGCTGCGCGGATCGCCGCCGGCCTTCATCACGTCGCGCATCGCCGTGCGGCCAGCGTCGCTCAACCCGGCGAACAGGCCGCCGCGCATCCCGTCACGGCCCCCGCGCATCCATGGCTTGACGGCGTGCGGGCCGGCCATCATGCTGGACGAGTCGGCCGGTGCGGCGGCGGCAGCCGGCGGCAGCGCATTTTGCGCGAGAAGCGGGCCGGCGCCGGCTAGCAACAGGCCGATGGTGGCGGCGCGCAGGCCCGCAAATCCTGTATTGGGCATCGTCATATCAAGGCATCCTCATCAACGGTCGGCGTAAACACAAAAGCGAACTCGGCATCGCTGCCGGTCTCGCTGGTCACTGTGGCCGATAGCACAGGCGATTGGCGAACATTGGCTGCAACCTGCGGGGCGGCTTGGCCAAGGTGCATAAGCGTTGACACCGGTGTCAGCGCCACCGAAGCCGCGACCGCTGCGGCCATGGCGCCAGCCGCAAGCCAACGGCGCCGCGCGGGCGGCGAAAAGGCCCCTGTGACGGCAGCTGCCGACGCCAACTGCGACGCATCGAATGGGGCGGCATCGACTTCGGCACGTGCCCATGCCCCGAGCATCGCATCGAGCGCCGCCGCTTCGGCCAGCGCCGCTGCGACCGCCGGCTGTGATGCGAGCGCCAGCACGGCGACGCGATCCGCCTCAGGCCAGCGGGCACTGTCGGCGCCACAGGCGGCGATGATTTCCAGGGCCCTTTCCTGGGCGGCGAAGGCGTCCGTCACGGTGCAATCGTTCCTATCAAAGTCTTCAATTCAATACGCGCCCGGCCGAGCAATCCCTCGACAGCCTTGGGCGTTGTCTCCATCGCTTCGGCGATTTCGGCCATGGTCAGGCCATCGCCGTGGAACATCGCCAAGGCAGCGCGCTGCCGCGGCAAAAGTTGCGCCATCGCCGCGTTGAGCCGGGCATGGCGGTCGGCGGCGATGGCGGCGGCGAGCGGATCGGGGGCATCGCTCGCCATGTCGGCAACGAGGTCGATCGGCACCACCGGGCGCAAACTGCGGCGCCGATCGAGGCAAAGATTGACGACAATCCTTCGGAACCAGCCTTCGACCGATCCGCGCGCCGGATCATAACGGTCGGCCAGGTTCCACAGCCGGGTCAGCGCCAGTTGCACCACATCCTCGGCACCGGCGCGATCATTCAGAGCCCGGTCCGCCAGCCGCAACCCGGGGCCTTGCAGTGCGGCGACCAGCGCGTCGAACGCCCTGGCATCGCCGGACACCAGCCGCGCCATCAGCAGTTGCAGCGGCTTCGGGGCAGCAGGCATGGCGGGCGGCACCATCTGGAAGGCAGTCTGGTTTGACATCACACCCTCCCCTACGGCATCGCCGCCCGATATCCCCCGAATCATGGTCACCGGCTCATGGCAGGGCGATCAGGTCTGAAACGCCCGCGCTGCCCCCCATTGGGCGATCAAGCCCGCCGCGTGACGCCGCGCCACGACCATGCGGTCGGCGCCATAGCCGCCGCCCAGCGTCGAGGCGATGGCAATGCCGCGCGCCCGGCACGCCGTGACCACAAGTGCGTCGCGCGCCGCCAGCCCCCCGTCGCTCAAGCTCAGCCGTCCAAGGCGATCATCGCTGTGGGGATCGACCCCGGCCTGAAACAGCACTAGATCAGGCGCCAGCGCCAGCAGCGGCACCAGTTCGGCCGCCAGCACCGCCAGATAATCGGCATCCCCCATGCCGTCGGGCAGTTCGACATCGCGAAAGCTGCGCGCCTTGCGCACCGGGAAACTCTTCGCCGCGTGCATCGAAAAGGTCAGCACATCGTCGCGCCCGGCAAAGATCACCGCGCTACCATCGCCCTGATGGACATCGAGATCGACGATCAGGATGCGACGGGCGGCGCCTTCGGCGACGAGGCGATTGGCAGCAATCGCCAGATCATTGGTGACGCAATAACCTGCGCCGCCATCGGGCAGCGCATGGTGGCTGCCGCCGGCGCCATTGGCCGCATACCCGGACGCCAGCGCGTGCAGCGCCGCGCCATAGGTTCCGCCGGCGACCGCCAGCGTGCGGCGGGCGACTTCGAGCGTAACCGGAAAGCCGATGCGGCGCTCGCGTTCGGGCGCCACCGACGCGCTGAGAACCGCCGCCACATACGCCCGATCATGCACCGACTCCACCCATGGCACCGGCATCGGCGCCGGGGCGTGGAGCGCCACCGCCTGCCCGGCATGCGCCAGCGCATCGAGCACCAGCGCGTATTTGCTCATCGGAAAACTGTGCCCTGCCGGCAGCGCCGCGACATAGTCGGCGTGATGAAACAACGGCAGCATCAAAGTTTGTCATCTCGGGCTTGACCCGGGTTCCTGCTTGCTTTCGTGGCCACGAACGAAACTGGGTCCCGGGTCAAGCCCGGGATGACAGTTATTGCCTGCCTCACACCAGCGCGCGCGTCGCCATCTCCATGACGTCCTTGCTCACGCCCGACGTGCCGGCAATCCGCTGCAATTCCGCCTTCATCGCCGCGCCGCGCACAGCATCGAAGCGCTTCCACCGCCCCAGCGGCACCGCGAGCCGCGCCGCACTCGAAGGGTTGATGCGATCCACTGCCAGCAACTGATCGGCGAGCAAGCGATAACCCGCACCGTCCGCCGCATGAAACCGCCGCTGGTTTGCCGCAAATGCCCCGATCAGCGACCGCAGGCGGTTCGGATTGGCGATGGTGAAGTCCTTGTGGCCGATCAGCGCCTGCACCTGCGCCAAGGTATCGGCACGGGTGCTCAGCGCCTGCACGGTGAACCATTTGTCGATGACATCGCCATTGCCGATAAAGCGCGTGTAGAAATCCGCGAGGCAGGCATCGCGCTCCGGGGTGTCCGTGTTGATCAGCGCCGTCAGCGCCCCCATCCGGTCGGTCATCGTCGCCGCGCCATCATATTGCTGCCGCGCCGCCGCGATCGCTTCAGCCGACCCGGCGGTGACCAGATAGCCGAGCGCCACATTGGCCAGCCGCCGCGCGCCCTTCGCGCCGGCGCCCTGCGCCGTGCCGGTGCCCGAATGCCAGTGCCACGCCTCCCACCACTGCGCCTCGAGCCCGGTGGCAATCGCGGCCCGTGCCGCCTCGCGCCGGCGGTGGATCGCTTCGACGTCGACGACCCTGGCCTGGTCGCCGATAAAGCTCTCGGTCGGCAACAGCACTGTCTCACCGACAAATGCCGGGTCGAGTCGTGCCGCAGCTCCGTCTCCCAAGGTCGCCGCAATCGCTGCAACCAGTTCCTCATGGTCATCGTCGGTCGCCAGCACATCCAGCGCCAGCCGCTGCATGGCCTCCCAGCGTGCAAACGGATCGTCGTCGACGCCCGCCAAAAACGCCAGTTCGGCACGGCTCGCCGCCGCCTCGACGATCACCGGCGCCGAAAAACCGCGGTTGAGTGACAGCAATACCGGCTCATCCAGACCCTCGAACACCAGCCGCGTCTCGGCGCCGGTCAGTTCGACCAGCGTTTCGTCGCCGATCCGACGCCCGCTGGTCTGGCCGATCAGCGCCAGCCGGAACGGCATGTGCACCAGCGCCTTTTTCGGCTGGCCGGGTGTGGGCGCCAGCGATTGCGCCAGATTGACCGTCAACTGCCGCCCGGCGCGCGCCATATGCACCGTCACCTTCGGCGTCCCCGCCTGCTCGTACCAACGGCGGAACTGCGTCAGGTCACGGCCGGTTGCCGCTTCCATTGCTGCCACCCAATCCTCGCAGGTCACCGCCTGGCCGTCGTGGCGGTCGAAATACAGGTCGGCACCTTTGCGAAAGCCTTGCGGCCCCAACAGCGTGTGCAGCATCCGGATGACTTCGGCGCCCTTGTTGTAAACCGTCGAGGTGTAGAAATTGCCGATTTCGACATAATGATCGGGGCGGATCGGATGCGCCATCGGCCCGGCATCCTCGGGAAACTGCACCGCGCGCAGCCCGCGCACATCGTCGATGCGGCGCACGGCGGCGCTGCCCTGGTCGGCCGAAAACTGCTGGTCGCGGAACACTGTCAGGCCTTCCTTCAAACTCAGCTGAAACCAGTCACGGCAGGTGACGCGGTTGCCGGTCCAATTGTGGAAATATTCATGCGCGACAACGCCGGCGACAGCATCGAAATCGGCGTCGGTCGCGGTTTCGGCATCGGCGAGGATATATTTGGAGTTAAAGACGTTCAGCCCCTTGTTCTCCATCGCGCCGGCGTTGAAATCGCTCACCGCGACGATGTTGAACTGATCAAGGTCATATTCGCGGCCATAAATCCGCTCGTCCCAGTCCATGCTGGCCTTCAGCGCCGCCATCGCATGGGCGCAGCGTCCAACGTCCGCAGCGGCCGTCCAGATCGCCAGCTCGACGCGGCGCCCGCTCATCGTTGTGAACTCGTCGCGCAGCGCCGCAAGCTGCCCACTGACCATGGCGAACAGATAGCAGGGTTTCGGCCAGGGATCGGTCCAGGTCACGGCATGGCGGCCATCGTCCAGCGCCTCCTGCGCGCCGCGATCACCGTTCGACAGCAGGACCGGATAGTGCGCCGCATCGGCCTCCAGCCGCACAGTGTACAACGACAGCACATCGGGACGATCGGGGAACCAGGTAATGCGCCGAAAGCCTTCGGCCTCGCACTGTGTCACCAGCAGCGCGTCATTGCCGTACAGCCCCATCAGCCGCGTGTTGGCGCGCGGCGCTATCGCCACCTCGATCTCCACGACCGCGCTGTCGCCATCGATTGCCAGTACCAGTTCCTCGCCATTCGGCACCGCAGCGACAGGCACGCCATCGACGCTGATACCGAGCGTTTCCAGATCCTGGCCATCGAGCCGCAGCGGCCGGCCATGATCGCCGTTCCGTGTCACCACCAGCCGCGATCTGACGATGGTGCGATCGGCCTCCAGTCGCACATCGAGCCCGACTTCCGGCACCAGCCAGTCGGGCGGGCGATAGTCCGACAGGCGGATTTCGTTCATGTGCAGCACGGCGCGAGCATCAAGCATGGTCATCCACGCCCTTTGCCCGTTGCCGCAGCGATTGTCCAAGGTCTTGCCGCTAGTGCCTCGACACGCGATCAAGGCTGCGATAGCGTATTATCAAGGTAGGACACTAAAGGGCAACGCAATGGCTGAACGGCGTTGCTGCCAACCTGATCATCCAGCCGGACGTGCGCTGACTTTTCTGCTCCCTCCACCCATGTGAGCAAAGCGAACATAGAAGGGGGGAGGGAGCAGAAAGCTAGGCACATATTTTGCCTTCTCCCCCAGCTCCCCCCATAACCCGCCCATGCACCTCCTCGTCCTCGGCCTCGGCTATACTGCCGCGCGCTTCGCCGCCGCCTTCCCCGGCCGCGTCACCGCCGTCCGCTCGCGCCCCGGCCCCGGCATTCTCACCCTGGACGACTTGCAACTCCCCACAGCCATCGCCGCCGCCACCCACATCCTTTCCTCCGTCCCCCCCGCAACCAACGGCGAGGACCCTGTCCTCACCGCGCACGGCCCTGCCCTGGCCGGCGCTCCTTCGCGATGGATCGGCTATCTCTCCTCCACCGGCGTCTATGGCGACGCCGGCGGCGCCTGGGTCGATGAAGCGTCACCGCTGAACGGCCGCCGATCGGGGCGGCTGGCGGCCGACGAGGCGTGGCGGAACCTCCATCCGCAAGTGCGCGTCTTCCGCCTCCCCGGCATCTATGGTCCCGGCCGCAGCGCGCTCGATCGCCTGCGCGCCGGCGCGCAGGCGCCTTTCGGGCAAAGTCCGGTTTCGCGCATCGATCTGCCCGGCCATGTCTTTTCGCGCGTCCACGTCGATGACATCACCGGCGCCATGCTCGCCAGCCTCACCCATGGCGCCCCCGGCATCTACAACCTCTCCGACGACGAGCCTGCCCCCGGGGAGGCTGTCACCGCCTTTGCCGCTCGCCTGCTCGGGCTTGAACCC
>JAYUUE010000271.1:0-10064 GCA_043754785.1 Polymorphobacter sp.
GGCAGGACCGCCGGCGCGATATCGTGGAGTTGCGCCAGCAAGGCGGTGCGATCGACCGGCGCGATGCCGAAACCGATCCGCAGCGCATTGTGGTGCGCCAGCAGGCGGTCGAGTTGCGGGCCGATTTCGCCCAGATGCGCGAGGTCGCAGACGCGCAGCGCGCGGCGGCCGGCCTTGTCCTCATACGCCGGGCCGATGCCGCGCCGGGTCGTGCCGATCTTGCCAGCGCCCGAGGCGTCTTCGCGGGCGCCGTCGAGGTCGCTGTGGAGTGGAAGGATCAGCGGGCATTGGTCGGAGACTTGCAAATTGGCCGGCGTGATGGCGACACCCATGCCGCTGATGCGGGCGACTTCATCGCGGAAGTGCCACGGATCGAAGACGACGCCATTGCCGATGATCGACAGCGTGCCGCGCACGATGCCGGAGGGTAGCAGGCTGAGCTTGTAGGTGTTGTTGCCGACCACGAGGGTATGGCCGGCGTTGTGACCGCCCTGGAAGCGGACGACGACATCGGCGCGCTCCGACAGCCAGTCGACGATCTTGCCTTTGCCTTCATCGCCCCATTGGGCGCCGATAACGGTGACGTTGGGCATTCTTGCGGTCCTTCTCACCGCCCTGCACTGGAGGGGTCGGGGGTGGGTTCTTGCTTCGGCGGTGAAATGCACTTTGCGGCATTTCCCATTCTCGCCCCTCCCGTTCCGGGAGGGGCGAGGTCAGATCTGTTTGGGCTTTAGGCCATCGAGGATGTGCGTGCAGCGAAAATCGGCGGGGTCGGCCGCGGCGATCAGGGAAGCGACCGTCGCCCAGCCATCGGCGCGCAGGGCTGCGGCAACGGCAGGGTCGGTGCCGAGCGGGACAAGCACGCGGCGCGGGTCGGTGACGCCCAGCCCGGCATCGACAAGACCGTCGACATAGAGCGAAAAGCCGATCGCGGCTTCGGTGCCGCCTTCGGGCGTGACAATCCGATAGGCGCCGCCGCGCCCGGTTTCGCCGGCGATGCCGGTGCCGAACAGCGAAAAGCCGATCCAAGACTGGTATTCGAAGCCGTGACGCTCGGTGGGATCGAGAGTGATGGCAAGGTCGGGCAGCGCCGCGATCAGTGCGGCCACGGCATCGAGCCGGGCGCGGACGGTGGGGGGCAGGGCAAGCGAGGCGAGGCGGGCCAGCGCAGCGGCGGCGGGGCCAGCGGCGGCGATGAGCGGTGCGAAAGCGCCGGCACCGAGCGCCGTCAGCCCGCCGACATCCTTGCCGTCGAGGTGGGTCTGGACGTCCGCGAGGCTGGCGTTGCCCAGCGTCCACCCTGCCTCGGCGAGGTCGGCGACGAGGGTGGGGAGGGTGATGTCGAGCGACAGGCCGGTCAGGCCGGTGGCACGCAGCGCTTCGACGGCGAGGCCGATGACTTCACCGGCGGCGGCGGCGCTGTCGCTGCCGATCAGTTCGACACCCACCTGGACGCTTTCGCGTTCGGGGCTGAGCTGGGTGCCGCGCACGCGGAGCACCGGGCCGGCGTAGCTGAGCCGCAGCGGGCGCGCGGCGGCGGCGAGGCGGGTCACGGCGATGCGGCCGACCTGGCCAGTGATGTCGGATCGAAGGGCGAGGGTGTGCTGGCTGACCGGGTCGGTGAAGCGCAGCAGTTCGCGGCGGGCGGTGCCGCCAAGCCGGCTGCCGAGCGATTCCTCATATTCGACCATCGGGGCCTGGACGTGTTCATAGCCGTGGCTGGCGAAGGTCGCCGTCAGGCTGCGGACGAGGGCGGCGGTCGCCTCCGCTTGCGGCGGAAGGCGGTCGCGCAGGCCTTCGGGAAGGAGTCCGGGGGGGATCATGCTGTTTTCCTCCCCCTCAGGGGGGAGGCGACTCGCGCGGCTTCGCGCGGCGGGTGGGGGGCCACACGTGACCGGGTTGGGGGGACCCCCTCCCGGGCCGCGCAAGGGCGCGTCTCTCGCCTCCCCCCTGAGGGGGAGGAAAAGTTGATCCTCATCCGAACACCAGTGCTTTCACCGTCTTCACCCCCGGTAGCGCGCAGATGTTGGCGAGCAGGGGATCGGGGATGGCGTCGTCAACCGAGAGCAGCAGGATCGCTTCGGCGCCTTCTTGTCTGCGGCCGAGGTGGAAGGTGCCGATATTGACGCCGGCTTCACCCAAAGCGCCGCCGAGGCGGCCGATGAAGCCGGGCTTGTCCTCGTTGATGATATAAAGCATCCGGCCATTGAGATCGGCTTCGACGGTGATGCCGAAGATTTCGGTCAGGCGCGGTTTGGTCATGCCGAACAGCGTGCCGGCGACGCTGCGGTCGCCTGCCGGGGTGCGGACGGTGACGCGGACCAGCGTGTGGTAGTCGGTTTCGCGGTCGTGGCGCACTTCGGCGATCTCGATGTTGCGTTCGCGTGCCAGATACGGCGCGTTGACCATGTTGACGGTGTCGGAGTGCGTCCGCATCAGGCCCGCCAGCACCGCCGCGGTGATCGGCTTGATGTTGAGCTGGGCGGCGGCGCCTTCGACTTCGACTTTTACCGCCGAGACGCCATCGGTGACCAATTGCCCGACCAATGAGCCAAGCCGTTCCGCCAGCTGCATATAGGGGCGCAGGCGCGGCGCTTCTTCGGCGCTCAGCGACGGCACATTCAGCGCGTTGGTGACGCCGCCGGTCAGCAGGAAGTCCGACATTTGCTCGGCGACCTGGATGGCGACATTGACCTGGGCTTCGTCGGTGCTGGCGCCGAGATGCGGCGTGCTGATGAAGTTGGCGGTGCCGAACAAGGGCGACGCCTTGGCGGGTTCCTCGACGAACACATCGAGCGCCGCGCCGCCGATGTGGCCGCTGTCGAGGCCCGCCTTGAGCGCGGCTTCGTCAATCAGGCCGACGCGCGCGCAGTTGATGATGCGGACGCCGGGTTTGGCCTTGGCAAGGTTTTCCGCCGAAAGGATGTTGCGGGTGCTGTCGGTCAGCGGTGTGTGCAGTGTGATGAAATCGGCCTGCGCCAGCAGTTCGTCGAGCGTAACCTTGGTGACGCCCATGGCTTCGGCGCGTTCGGCGGTGAGGAACGGGTCAAAGGCGATGACCTTCATCTTCAACCCCAATGCGCGGTCGGCGACGATGCTGCCGATATTGCCGGCGCCGATGAGGCCGAGCGTCTTGGCGGTCAGTTCGACGCCCATGAAGCGGTTTTTTTCCCATTTGCCGGCCTGGGTGCTGGCGTCGGCTTCGGGGAGTTGGCGGGCAAGCGCGAACATCAGCGCAATGGCGTGTTCGGCGGTGGTGATGCTGTTGCCGAACGGCGTATTCATCACGACGATGCCGGCGCCCGATGCCGACGGGATATCGATGTTGTCGACACCGATGCCGGCGCGGCCGATGACCTTCAAATGCGTGGCGGCGGCGATGACGTCCTTGGTCGCCTTGGTGGCGCTGCGCACGGCGAGGCCATCGTAACTGCCGATGATCTTGATCAGTTCGCCCTTGGTGAGGCCAGTGATTTCATCGACTTCGATGCCGCGGGCGCGGAAGATTTCGGCGGCTTTGGGGGACATTTCGTCGGAGATAAGGACTTTGGGCATGGGGTGTTCCTCGGTGGCCTGCCCGGGGTGCGGGCGGCGTGGGATGGGAATGTGAGGAGTGGTTCGGCAGAGCGCCCACGCCCCGACCCCTCCCGCAAGCGGGAGGGGGAGAAGAAGGTCAGGCGGTCGCTTCGGCGTGCGCCCATTCGAGCCAATGGGTCAGCGTGATGATGTCCGCCGTGTCCACGGTGGCACCGCACCAGATCCGCAGGCCTGGCGGCGCGTCGCGATAGGCGCCGATGTCATAAGCCGCGCCCTCCCTCTCCAGCAGCGCGACCATCGCCTTGACCTGGTCCTCCGAAGTGCCGGGCAGGGTCAGGCAAACGCTGGTGTTGGACCGGGTGGCGGGCACCTTGGCCAGGTTTTCAATCCAGGAAGTGCGATCGACCCAGTCATTCAACGCCGTCGCATTGCCATCGGCGCGGGCCATCAACTCGTTCAACCCGCCGAGCTGCTGAGACCACTCTAGCGCATCGATATAATCTTCGACCGCCAGCATCGACGGGGTGTTGATGGTTTCGCCGCTGAAGATGCCTTCGATCAACTTGCCCTTTTGAGTCAGCCGGAAAATCTTCGGCAGCGGCCAGGCGGGAACATAGGATTCGAGGCGTTCGACGGCGCGCGGCCCGAGGATGAGCACGCCGTGGCCGCCTTCGCCGCCGAGCACCTTTTGCCAACTGTAAGTCAGCACATCGACCTTGGCCCACGGGATATCCTGCGCGAACACGGCGCTCGTCGCGTCAACCAGGTTGAGCCCTTCGCGGTCGTCGCGAATCCAGTCACCATTCGGCACGCGGACGCCCGAAGTCGTGCCATTCCAGGTGAAACCGATATCGCGGCTTTGGTCGATGCGGGTCAGGTCGGGAAGTTCGCCATAAGGGGCGGTGACAATATCGGCGTCGAGTTTGAGCTGCTTGACCGCATCGGTCACCCAGCCTTCGCCGAAGCTTTCCCACGCCAGCATCGTCACCGGTCGCGCGCCGAGCAGGCTCCACATCGCCATTTCATAGGCGCCGGTGTCCGACGCTGGCACGATGCCGATGCGGTGGGTGCTGGGGATAGCAAGGATTTCGCGCGTCAGGTCGATGGCGCGCTTGAGGCGCGCCTTGCCGATCTTTGACCGGTGCGAGCGGCCGAGCGATTCGGTGGCGAGGTTGGCGGCGGCCCAGCCGGGGCGTTTGGCGCAGGGGCCGGACGAAAAATGCGCGCGTGCAGGCGGTGTGTCAGGACGTGTATTCATGTCTCTCTCCTTACAGAGAGCTCGCGCGGCGTTGGGACCGCGTGGCCCGTTGCCGCTCATAAGGGCGTTGGGCGGGGGGTCAAGGAAAATGGTCACGAGAAGTGCTTGCGACATTATTGCAACAGGTCGTCACCGTATCGGGCTGTCACATGGCTGAAATATTACTGCATCCATAGTGTCATGGAGCGCTTCTACCGGGACGCCACTGGTTTAATTTCACCGAAATCCGGGGTCCCCATGAAAACATCTGCTTCACTCGCCGTCTTGGCGTTCCTCGACCTGATGGTTGCAGCGCCGCTGCTGGCGCAAGCGGCGCCGACGCCGACCGCAACGGCCGCGGCGGACGCCGATGCCGGCATCGAAGAAATCATCGTCACGGCAACGAAGCGCGAAACCAATGCGCAGCGCACGCCGATCTCGATCACCGTGCTGGGCGGCGATACGCTCAAGTCGCGCCGCGTCGTCAGCCTTGTCGATCTGGCCGATGGCAGCGTGCCATCGCTGCGCATCGCGCCGTTCGAAGCGCGGACCAACGCGCTGACGATCGGTATTCGCGGTATTGTCCCCCTCGATGCCAACCAGCCGGCGCGCGAGCAGGGCGTCGGCATCTATATCGATGGCGTCTACCTTGGCCGCCAGCACGGCGTGAACACCGCGCTGTTCGATGTCGAGCGCGTCGAAGTGCTGAAGGGCCCGCAGGGCACGCTGTTCGGTCGCAATACCGAAGGGGGGGCGCTGTCGATCGTCAACCGGGCACCGACGGGTGTGTTCGGCGGGCGGATTACCGGCGGCGTGGGCAATTACGGTTCCTACAATGGCGAATTGCACCTCGATCTGCCGTCGTTCCACGATTTCGCTGTCAAGGTCGATGGCGTGGTCCAGCATCAGGACGCGACGACTATCAATCCGGCGGCGGGGCAAGCCGGCTGGAACCTGGCGGATCGCCAGGGCCTGCGCGCCGCAGTGCGCTGGACGCCGGTCGACAATCTGACCAACGATTTCTCTTATGACGTTGCGCACAGCGAGACGACGCCATTCTACAGCCAGCTGCTCAACTACAACCCGAACAGCTGCCCGACCGGCGGCACCAGTGCCCTGCCGATCGCCGAGTCGACTGCTCCCAACTGCTACTTGCCTGGCACCGCCTATACCGGCCTGCAAGGCGTCATCAAGCCGGTGCTGCCCGGTATCACCATCAATGGCGCCACCCGGATGAAGATCGCTGATCTCGGCGTGCCGCAGCAGCCGAGCATCGACAACACCCATGGTTTCACCAACACGCTGAAATACAAGGTGTCGCCCGATATCGAACTGCGGTCGATCACGGCGTGGCGCGGCGTCACCTCGACGCAATGGGACAATAGCGGCGGCGCACATCGTCCGCCGGTCGTCGCGCCGGGTTGCACCGGCAACGGCTGCAACTTCAGCCGCTACAGCCTTGCCGATCTGCGCCAGAACCAGTTCAGCCAGGAGCTTCAGGCTGTCGGCACTTTGGGCCCGGTGGATTATGTCGCCGGCCTCTATTATTTTATCGAAAATGTCAGCGACGATGCAGCGACGCCGAACTCCATGGCGATCTCTGGCTATACCACGGCCGGTCAGACCACAGGCTATAGCTTTGTAACGCTTGACCCGTGCGTTGGTTCGGGCGGCTTTGGTTCGCAGCCTGGCTGCCGGTCGATCGATCGGGCCTCGGCAGTGCGCTCGCGCAGCTATGCAGCTTATGGCCAGGCGACCTGGCATGCCACCGACTCGCTCAGCGTCATCGTCGGCGGCCGTTACACGGAGGACAAGAAGCAGGGCCGGTTGCTGCTTTCGCGCAACGTCAATTATGCGGCGAACCCGATCATCGCAGCCACCAACGGTTACAAGCCGCTCGATGAAAAATGGAGCCGCTTCAACCCGATGGCGACCGTTGCCTATCAGGCCAGCGACGACATTTACCTTTATGCCAAATACGCCACGGGCTATCGCGCTGGCGGTGCCAGCTCGCGTACGGCGAATTATCAGGCGTTCAACCCCGAAGACGTGAAGTCGTATGAAATCGGCCTGAAGACCGACTTGTTCGACAATCACGCGCGTTTCAACCTGGTCGGTTACATGATGGACCGCAAGAACAGCCAGGTCGACATCAGCTCGGTGCAGTTCACCGCGACTGGGAACTTCAACAACCTTGTCACCATCAACGCGCCCGGCAATACGAAGATCCGCGGTGTCGAGGCCGATCTGACCGTGCAGCCGTTCGAAGGCCTGACGCTCAACGCCGCTTATACCTACACCTACACCCGGATCCCGCCGGTGCTGATCACGGCGTCTGCCGTCAGCGGGACGCCGCCGGTTACCACTTCGACAAGCGTCTTGCAGCAATTCTACATCGTCTACACGCCGCGCAACGCCGCCAGCGGCTCGATCGACTATTCGCTGCCCGTTGGCAGCGGCGACACGGCGCTGCGTTTCCACATCGATGCCGCCTATTCGCAGGCGACCCAGGCGTTCGACCAATTCGCCACCAAGAACGACGCATCGTTCCTCGTCAACGGCCGCATTTCGCTGACCGAAATCAAGATGCGCGAGGGCCAGAAGCTCAACATCAGCCTATGGGCTCGCAACTTGTTCAACGAACAGTTCCTTTTCCGCCGCGACCCCTCGAACAGCCTTCCCGCCAGCCCGACGACGAGCGTGACGACCGGCAATGTCGGCAACATCCTGGGCGATTACGGCAACTTCAACCAGCAGCGCACCTTTGGCGTCGAAGGCACCGTTCGGTTCTGATCCCGCCCGCCTCGCGCATGATGCAGGCCCGGCACCAAAAGTGCCGGGCCTGTTTCGTTTTGCCTGTTGCTTTGGGGATGCTCGACACAGCGGTCGCCCCCGCTATGGTGCGGCCGATCTGAACCATAGGGGAGTTGACGCTGTGAAAGCCGTTTTGTGTGTCGAGCTGGGGTCGCCCGAAAAGTTGGTGGTCACGGACATCGCGATGCCTGAACCAGGCAAGGGCCAGGTGCGGGTGCGGGTTCATGCCGCCGGGGTGAATTTTCCCGACACGCTGATGATTCAGGGGCTGTACCAGTTCAAGCCACCGCTGCCGTTTTCACCGGGTGGTGAAGCTGCCGGGGTTGTCGATGCGGTGGGCGAGGGCGTCACCGATCTGGCGATCGGTGACCGTGTCGTGGCAATGACTGGGAGCGGCTGTTACGCTGAACAGGTCATCGCCAATCGCGCGCAGATCGTGGCGATTCCAGGTGACATGCCGTTCGATATCGCCAGCGGCTTCACCATGACCTATGGCACGTCGCACCATGCGCTCAAGCAGCGCGCGCGGTTGCAGCCGGGCGAGACGTTGCTCGTGCTCGGCGCCGCCGGCGGGGTGGGGTTGACGGCGGTGGAACTCGGCAAGGTGATGGGCGCCAGGGTGATTGCCGCTGCGTCGACCGATGAAAAGCTGGCACTGTGCCGCGACTATGGCGCCGACGAGGTCATCAACTACGCCACCGAAAATCTGAAGGATCGCGTCAAGGAATTGACCGGCGGCAAGGGCCCCGATGTGATCTATGACCCGGTGGGTGACAAATATGCCGAGCCGGCGTTCCGCAGCATCGGCTGGAACGGCCGTTATCTCGTCGTCGGCTTTGCGGCCGGCGCCATTCCGTCGTTGCCGCTCAACTTGCCGCTGATCAAGGGCGCCAGCATCGTCGGGGTGTTCTGGGGGTCGTTTACCCAGGCCGAACCGGCGCTACACCGCGCCAATATGGATGAACTGCTGGCGTGGTATGAGGCGGGGGTCATCAAGCCGCATGTGTCGAAGCATTTCAGCCTCGATGAAGGCCCGGCGGCGATCCGCTGGATGATGGATCGCAAGGCGACCGGCAAGGTGGTGCTGACCGTTTGACTGCCGGCGAACTGGCCGGCGATCCGCGCCCGCTGATTCTGACGGCGCTGCTGGCGGCGCCGGCGCAGGCGCGGTTCGAAGCGCTGCGGCGCGCGAACTATCCGCCCGAAATCAACCGGGTGCCGGCGCATGTTTCGCTGTTTCACCATCTGCCTGGGCGCGAGCTGGCTGCGGTGAAGCGGCGGCTGGTGGCGGTGTGCGGGCCGCTGCCGCCGCCGCAGATCGCAGTGACCGGGCTGAAATCGCTCGGCAATGGTGTGGCGTTCCAGTTGCGCTCGCCCGAACTCGACAGCGTGCGCGGTGAATTGGCCGACGGCTGGAGCACGCTGCTGATCCCGCAGGATCGCGCCGGCTTTCGCGGCCATGTCACAGTGCAGAACAAGGTCAGCGGCGCCGAGGCCAAGGCGACTTTACAGGGCCTGCAGGACGGGTTTGTTGCCTTCGAGACCACGGCGGTGGCGGTGGCGATCTGGCGCTATCTGGGTGGGCCATGGGAGGCGTTGGGGGCGGTGGCGTTTCGCGGGCGATAGCGCCGTGGCTACAGCTCTTGGCGCTGGCGGCGGCTTGGGGTAAAGCCTCGCGCCATGCAGTATCTCTCCGCGTTCCGCCCCCGCTTCACCCATGGCATCGCGCTCGGGCTGGCGCTTGCCCTGTCGCTTGGCGCCTGTGCGTCGACCAAGGGCAAAAAGGATCAGGCCTATGTCGCCCGCGACGTGGAGACGCTGTACATCGCTGCCAAGGACATGTTGGCACGCAAGCAATATTCGCAGGCCGCAGCGATGTTCGACGAGGTCGAGCGCCAGCATCCTTATTCTGTCTGGGCGCGGCGAGCGCAGTTGATGAGCGCCTTTTCCTATTTCGTCGCCAAGAACTACACCGAATCGATTTCATCGTCGCAGCGGTTTCTGTCGCTGCACCCCGGCAGCCGCGAGGCACCCTATGCCTATTACATGATCGCTGTCAGCTATTACGAGCAGATTTCGGGCGTGCAGCGCGACCAGCGCACCACCCAGCAGGCGCTCGATGCGCTCGGCGAATTGATCCGCCGCTATCCGGGCAGCCCTTATGCCGTCGATGCGCGGTTGAAGGTCGATCTGGCGCGCGATCACCTTGCCGGCAAGGAGATGGAGATCGGCCGCTATTACCAGCAGCAAGGCCTGTTTCTGGCCTCGATCATCCGCTTCCGCACCGTGGTCGACCAATATGACACGACGAGCCATACGCCGGAAGCGCTGCACCGGCTGGTCGAATCCTATCTGGCGCTGGGATTGCCGGAAGAGGCCAACAAGGCGGCGGCGGTGCTGGGGGCCAATTATGGCGGGTCGAAATGGTATGAGCGCAGCTATGCTTTGATGAATACCAAGGTGAAGCCGGCGCCGG
>JAYUUE010000272.1:0-3334 GCA_043754785.1 Polymorphobacter sp.
CTGAAAGGCGCGCACCGAGGTGGCGACGGCGGCGGCGGCCTCGATGCCCCCGCTGCTGCTTTTGTCGACGACGATCGGGAAGCTGAAGGCGCTGAGCGCCAAAGTGATGATGGCGAACAGCGCGCCAACTAGATTACCGGCGACGATCATCGTCCAGCCTTGCGATGTGGCGAACAGGTCGCGGACGAAAGCGGATGCATCGGCGGGGGCCAGCGTGCCCAGCGTCAGGCCATAGATCGCCTGCGCCGCGCCCATCCAGGCGATGAAGATCGCGGCGAGCATGATCGTCAGCATGGCGAAAGGCAGGCGCGAGCGACCCTTCAAGGGATCAAGGAAGTGCCACCAGCTGGCGTCGAGATGCGCTTCGCGGCGGCGCGCGAGTTCGTAGAAGCCGGCGGCGGCGATGGGGCCGACGAGCGCGAAACCACCGGCCAGCGGAAAGATCAGCGGCAACAAATTGGCGTTGAAGGCGACAACCGACGCCAGCACGCCGACGAGCGGATAGATGAAGGGCAGCAGGATCAAATCGCCGCGCTTCGCCATGAAATCGGACCAGCCTTGCGCGAGCGCCCATTTGAGATCGGCGGTGGTCAGTTCGCGAACCGCTGCTGTTTCGGGTGGGGCCATTGTGAGGTCCATCGCGTGCTCCTGTGCAAAAGCCGTGCGGGCTCGGTCCGTCGGGGTGATGATACGCCGATTGCCGGTCGGCGCAATGCTGGGGTATCGCCGCCAGCATGAAGACCTTTGACCATGACGGCGTGCGGCTGGCGTACCGGTATCAGGCCGGCGCGGGGCCGATGCTGGTATTCCTCCCCGGATTCATGTCGGACATGACGGGATCGAAGGCGCAGGCGCTTGCCGATTGGGCGGTGATGGGCAGGCGGGCGATGCTGCGGCTCGACTATTCGGGGTGCGGGGCGAGTGGCGGCGATTTTCTGGACGGGTCGATCGCGCGTTGGACGGGCGATGCCCTTGCGGTGATCGAGCACGTGGCACCGGGTGCACCGGTGGTGCTGGTCGGGTCGTCGATGGGTGGCTGGATCGCGTTGCGGCTTGGCGTGCTGCTGGGTGCGCGGTTGGCGGGGCTGGTCGGGATTGCGCCGGCGCCGGACTTTACCGAATGGGGGCTGGAGATCACTTCGGCGGACCGGGACGCGCTGGCGGTGCAGGGCTGGTTCACCCGAACCAGCGACTATGACGGCGATGGCTATCGCTATGCGCGTGCACTGATCGACGATGCGCCGGCCCAGCTAGTGTTGCGCGGCGATATCGCCATCACCGCGCCGGTGCGGCTGGTGCATGGCCAGCGCGACGATGCGGTGCCGTGGCGGTTGAGCCTCGACATCGCCGAGCGGCTGCGTTCGGATGATGTTCAGGTGGTGCTGGTCAAGGACGGCGACCACCGGCTGTCACGGCCGCAGGACATTGCGCGGCTGATCGCGGTGGTGGCGCAATTGACGGGAGAAACGGCGTGATGTTGCTGACGCTGATGTTGATGGCGGCGGAGCCGGCCGCGCCGATGGCGAGTGAACCGCTTGCCAGTGACAGGGGCCGTTATGCGGCGTGCCTGGCGCTGGCCAAAGCCGAGCCGGAGCGGGCCATCGAAACCGCGCAGGCGTGGCGGATTGAAAATGGCGGGGTGGGGGCGGTGCACTGCCTGGCGTTAGCGCAATTCGAGCGCAAGGATTACGCGGCGGCATTCGCCAGCTTTGAAGCGGCGGCGAAGGCCTCGCAGGCGGCTGGCAATGGTCAGGCGGTGATCGTCCTGAGCCAAGGCGCCGATGCGGCGCTGCTGGCGGGCCAGCCCGAGGCGGCAGTGCGGTTTTTGGGCGAAGCCATCGCCGGTGGCGGCACCGCCGTCAGCCCGCGCGTCGAAGCGGCGCTGCGGGTGACCCGCGCCGAGGCGCTGGTCGATCTGAAGCGTGACAAGGATGCAGCGGCTGATCTCGACCGCGCCACCGTGCTTGATCCGGCGGTCGCCGATGGCTGGCTATTGAAGGCGACGCTGGCGCGGCGAATGGGCAATCTCGCGCTGGCCGAGGCGGCGATCTTGCAGTCGGCCCAGCGCACGCCCGATAGTGCCGAGGTGCAATATGAAGCTGGCAATATCGCCGGCGCCAAGGGCGATATGACGCTGGCGAAGACCGCATGGGCCGCGGCGGCGCGCTCCGATCCGGACTCGATTGCCGGGTTGGCGGCAGCAAAGGCGTTGAAGGCGGCGACGGTTGCGCCCTGAAAGCTGGTGTCTTGGAAGCTGGCGCCGGAGCCCGGTCGCCTGCTAGACACACTGCTTCGATAAGGAGTGGCGCATGAAATATCTCCATACCATGATCCGCGTGTCGGATTTGCCGGCGACGCTGGCGTTTTTTGAATTGCTCGGACTGCACGAAATTCGCCGGGCCGACAGCGAAGCCGGCCGCTTCACGCTGATCTTTCTGGCGGCGCCGGGCGACGAGAGCGCGCAGGTCGAGCTGACCCACAACTGGGACGAGGCGGGTTACACCGGCGGGCGTAACTTCGGGCATCTGGGCTATGCCGTCGATGATATTTACGCCGTATGTCAGCGCTTGCACGATGGCGGCGTCACCATCAACCGGCCGCCGCGCGATGGCCACATGGCGTTCGTGCGCTCACCCGATGGCATTTCGGTCGAGCTGTTGCAGGCAGGCGGACGGTTGGCGCCGGCCGAACCTTGGGCGTCGATGGCCAACACGGGCGTCTGGTAATGCTCGAAATTGTCCAGATCCCGGTGTTGTCCGACAATTACGTCTATCTGGCGCATGATGCCGCCAGCAGCGAGACTGCGGTCATCGATCCGGCGGTTGCCGAGCCGGTGCTGGCGGCGGCGGCGGCGCGCGGCTGGACGATCACCCAGATCTTGAACACGCACTGGCACCCCGATCATGTCGGCGGCAACGCCGGCATCGTCGCGGCAACGGGCGCGGTAGTGACCGGGCCGAAGGCGGAGGCGGCGAAGATTCCGCACATCGGCCGGGCGGTGGACGAGGGCGATACGGTGTCGGTCGGCGGTTCGGTGGCGCGCGTGCTCGGCGTGCGGGCGCATACGGCCGGGCATATCGCCTATGTGTTCGATGATGCCCATGTGCTGTTTCCCGGCGACACGCTGTTTGCCATGGGCTGTGGGCGGTTGTTCGAGGGGACGCCGGCCGACATGTTCGCAGCGCTGGGCAAGCTGATGGCGCTGCCCGATGAAACGCAGGTCTATTGCGCCCATGAATATACGCAAAGCAACGCGAAATTCGCGGTGACGGTCGAGCCCGACAATGCCGTGCTTGCGGCGCGCGCCGGGTCAGTCGACGCGCGCCGCGCACAG
>JAYUUE010000273.1:0-3328 GCA_043754785.1 Polymorphobacter sp.
CACTATTTATTCGGATTTCACTTCGTAATCTGAACCGACAACAAGACAGTTTTGCTGTTCGATTCTCAAGTTGCGGCAGTTCGGGAGCGTCGTCGAGAAAACTCTGCGATCATCGGCATCGGGATATGGGGGAGCCAGTTTTAAGGAGATCGAGCCGCCGGCCGGCAACCCGTTTTCATAACCGTTTGCACCACCGTGAGGGTCGCCAGCATTGTACGGGCCCCTCCATTCGCGGCTATTGAGGCGAGCGTCGCCCTTTGCCGCGACAGAATCAGTAACAGCCGATTTCGCTGACACAGATGTCAGCGTGATGGTTGCGGCCATAAGCGACGACGCCTACTGACGCTAAATTGGGGCCTTCCAACAGGGCCGATATCTCGCCGTTCGGCGCGGTGAACAGGGCGAAGGACAGCCGGGTCTCGCACCATTCGGACGTGACGTCGAAGCCGGCGCGGTAAAATGCGGTCGGAGCCAACGCGCCGGTGCATCGCAGATGGATGAAGTAACGTTGGTCATTGCCACGCGCGATTAACCGAACACATGTAAGGCGTGACGGTAGCGGCGGTTCGAGAAGCCGCTGCATCTGGATGAAACCGCCATTGTTCGCAGTGCTGACCATGCCGGTCATCCGTGCCCATCTTCGATTGCCGTCGTTATCGAAGTGCAACGCGCCGGACGAGACGCCGCCCATGACCTTGTCGGTGAAAAAGCGCCAGCGGCCCGCCGCATTATCGGCAAAGGTGTCGATCATCGGCGAAGCCCGTGCGCGTTCATCTCGAGGACCGCGACAACAACGGGCCGGCGCCGAATGAATGCTGTCGGCCACCGAAAGGCGAGGCCGTCGCCGGCAGCGTAAGGGGCGTCATCGGGCAGGCTTCATGTTGCAGCGAGAGCGAGCGACCGACAGCGGCCTGGATCACGACGCCAGCTTTCGTGCTGCGTCCTTGAATGAAGCGATCTTTGCCGGCGTTGCGCCGCGGATCGGTCCGACGGTTTTCATATGCGTGACGTTCAGGCCAACAAAGTCGAGGATCTGGCGGCGCAGCACGTTCAGCCACCCGTTGCGATAGCCGAGCCACAGATACCATCGCGGCGTGTCGGTGGTGATTAGCACCCGTGCCGTCCGGCCTTCGAACAGCTTCTTGGGGAAATGGCCGTCGCCTTCATAGGCAAAGGCAATGCCCGGCAGGAACGTACGGTCGATCAGACCCTTCAACTTGGCGGGGGCCGCGCCCCACCACATCGGATGCACGAGGATCAGCGTATCGCACCACCGCAGTGCATCAAGGAATGCCAGCAGGTCAGGCTCATGGTCCTGCCGCGTCTTGTATCCACCGGCCAGATTGGGATCAAAGCTCAGTTCTGAAAGATGCAGGATTTTCACGGTCGCACCTCGCGACTCTGCTGCTTCAGCGGCGATCACTGCCAGCGACCCGCAGAGCGATTCAGAATCCGGGTGGCCATCGAGGACGAGCACGCGCGAAGCGGCGGATGTTGTCATGCTTCAGGTTCCTGCACTGCCGAGGCGACGATTACGGGATTGAGCGGGCAAGCGAAAGAAGTTGGCCGGTCCTCACGTTCGAATGCAACGGCGGCACCCGTCATGGTGGGGTGATCCTCAGCCATTGCAGTCACACGAACCGCGACAGCACAAATCCAGCGATGCCGATGTGCAGCAACGTGATGACCACCGACAGGCCGTGTAACAGCTTGAATTGCGATTTCACGCCGGCATCGGTCGCGCGGTTGATGGCGGGCATCAGCAGCTGGCGGGTCGGCAAGGTTGTTGCAGCGATGGCCAGCATCAATCCGCTTGCGAGCGGGTCTTCCCCATATAAGAGCCCTGCCGCCAACGCAGCGGTTCCGATGACGAACAGGTAAAAATGCGGGAACGCGCGGCGAAGGGTGGGGCCGGCAATTTCGGCCGGCAGCGCGTTGAACAGAAAAGCCGCAAAGCCGAACGAATACAGCAACGTCCCGCCGAACAGCAGCGCCGTCGCAAGAAGCGCTGCGATCAGCATGGACAAATTTTGGGAAGCGGGTTTAGCAAGAACATCGCCATGTCATGCACGGAAAGCAAATTGCCTGACATGAGGCACGTCGGCGCGCGGCTCGGTCAGATGCTGCCCGTCCGTTCGATGATGGCGTCGGCGATCGCCGTGCCGCTTGACCATGCGGCCTCAACGCTTGCGCCAAGGCACCAGTCACCGCCGACGTGCAATGTACCATCGTTGCTGCTGAGAAACGGTTCGCCGAGCGGCGCGGTGGTGCGGGCATAGCGCCAGCGGTGGGCAGCGGCATACAATGCCAACTGCGGGACAACACCGATGACCTCGGCCAGCATCGGCAACATGCGAGCCGCAATGACGTCGGGCGTGTCTTCCAGATGCTGTTCGCTCCACGCGCCGCTGGCCTGCGCCACCCAAGTGGTGAGGGCGCCGGCGCGGCCCGGTTTGCTGCTGTCCTGCGCGATCCAGGCCAGCGGGTGATCGTCTGCAGTGCGCGCGCGAAAAGGGCGCGCCGCGTTCGCCGGGAAGGTGGCCATCAACGTCAGGCAGGGGGCCATGACTACGTTGGCGATGCGGCGGTGCAGCGCATGTTCCACCCCGAGAAGCGCTGCCGCTTGCGGGGCCGGCACGGTCATCACCAGATGGCGCGTCTTGATGCATGTCGAGCCGAGACCGAGTTGCCAACCACCCGGCGCAGCCCGCACAGCGGTGACTTGCCTGTCCAACTGGACATCGAGGCCGGCAGCCATGGCGCGTGGCAAGCTCGACATGCCGGGCACGCCGACAAGCCGGGGAACGACCGCGCCATCATCCCAACGGGCGCAAGCAGGCCCAAGATCGTGCAGTGCCGCGGCAAAGCGGGGGTCACGCGCTGTCAGATACTGCGCACCATGATCGAAACCGATCTCGCCGGCGGCCAGCGTGACGCGCCGCGTCGCCATGCGCCCGCCGATGCCGCGCCCCTTGTCGAGCACCAGCGGCGTGTATCCGGCGCCGACCAGGCGCCGGGCGCAGGCGAGGCCCGCCATGCCGGCGCCAATGATGGTGATTTCGGTTTGCATCGCTACTCATCCCCTGCCAAGCGCCCGAAATCCAGACGATGAATGGCCGCAGCGAAGCCGGCAGCTATGGCGCAACACCGTGTAATTACCCACCCCCTTGCCAAGCGTGCGCTGGCGTGATTCACACTGTTCATGAATCGCGATGAACTCGAGGGTCTTACGAAGCCTGAGTTGATTGATCTGGTGCTGGGGATGCAGCGCCCGGACAAGACGTCGCGAACGTCTTCGAAGCCGCCATCGACGGACAGGAAGGCGAAG
>JAYUUE010000274.1:0-3326 GCA_043754785.1 Polymorphobacter sp.
CTGAAATTGCGGTAGTCTTGAAGCCGTTGAGAGTTACTGCCGTCGACCCGTCAGCAACCTTTTCCGCCTTGGGAAACACCACCATGCGTGCATCAACAACTGCGCCGCCGGAAAGTGTGAATCGCGATGAAAAATTCGTTGGTGTCGCATAGGATTGCGGATTGTAGCGAATTGCTACCGGCGCGTTAGGACCTGTGATGACAATTGGTGGTTCGGTTGCCCCAAAAACCAGCGTGCCCCCTCCAATCCCCGGCCCTGAACCATCAAAGCCAGCGATCAACGTCATCCCTGCACCAAGCCCGAGGCTTTGCGCCGGGATTGTGGAGCCGCGGGTCAATACCACCGCCCCGTTGAGGATGAGATCGTGCCCGGCGCACAAGGCCAGATTGCCATCGGTGACGGTCAACGCAGCAACCGCCTGGATGGTGACGGTGCGACCGGCGTTGACAAGGATGCTGCCATTCGTCGTGGTGATCGCGGCGGCGACATTGGCATCACGGCCGCAGCACAGCACGACATTGCCATTCGTTGCCGTAATTGCGGCATTTACATTGATATCGCGCACCGCCTCCAGCCGCAACGTCGTCGTGCTGGGGGTGGCTGTCCACGATATGGCTTCATTGACAAAAATGTCACCATTGCCGGTCGCAGAGGTGAACAGTTTGGTCACCGGCGGTGTACCGGCAACCGTCGTATCATTGCCCGGAAGCGTCGAGATGACGATGCTGTTGGTGACCAGCAGCGCCGAAAGTGCGGCGCCGGATATGTTCTTGCCGGCCTGGATGGTGAAATCCTGGGGGTCGATCAGCCAGGTGCCCGTGGTGCCGGCAGGCGCCAGGCTGGTTATGCGCGCGCTGTCGGCGATCTGCACGTTTGCCGCCGATGTTTCGATAAAGCCGCCGTTGCCGCCGCCGGGTGCACTGGCATCGATGGTGCCGTCGATGTTCAACGTCCCGGCATCGGCGCCGGCTAGCAGCATGATGACGCCGCCGCGCGTGCCGACGGTTTGCGCAGTGATAACGCCGGTGTTGTTGACGGCGGTCTTCAGCAATTGGCCGGCGGCTTTGGTGGTCATCAGAACACGGCCGCCATCGGCCTGAACAAGGCCGCCGTTTTCAATCAGTGCCGCCGCTGTGCCGCGATCGATCACGACATTCAGCAGGCTATCGCCCGAAAAATCCAGCGTCACGGAATCGCCTGCCGCCATTGCCACCGTGCCAAGCCTGGCCTGGATCGTGCCCTGGTTGCTGACATGGGCGCCCATCAGCACGACAAATCCGCCATCGCTGGTGATGGTGCCTTCATTGAGCACGGTGCCGCCGCTGCCCGCAAAGCTTGTCTTGCCGGCCATGAAGTCGCTGTCGCTGATGTCCAGCGTGGAGGCGACGAGGCCGCCGACATTCACCTGCGCCCCCTTGCCGAACAGGATGCCGTTCGGGTTTACGATGAACACCCGCCCATTTGCCGACATCTGCCCCATTATGGCCGTCGAATCCTGGCCGAGCACGCGGTTGAGCGTCACCGACTGGCTGTTCGGTTGGGCGAAGGTGACGCTTTCGGATGCGGCGATGCCAAATCCCTGCCAGTTGATCACGGCATTCTGGCTCGACTGAGTGATTGTCAGCGAAGCCGGCGCGCCCGTGATGACCGCGTTGCCAGCGGCGACAACACCGCCGCTGGGCAGCGCGAGCACACTGCTGGGCATCGACATAAGCGCCGCCGTCATACAGCCGGCGAGCAGTTGGGCGATGCGGCGGGCGCGAGAGACGATCGATTTTGGTGCGGAACGCATGATGTTTACCTTTTGCCTGTCGATGCCGTGGCCAGCAAGCCCGGCGAAGCGCATCAGAATAATTTGGTGGCCTGCAGCCAGAACTGCCCGGACGCATCGGGGCCGGACATGACGCGGGCACTGCCCAACCGGTGCGCATACGATGCCTTCAGCTGGAAATTGCCGTTTTGCGCCCAGGTAACGCCGCCACCAATACCGCTGAGCTTCGCGCTGTTGGGCGCCGTGGAAAAGCGGTTGCGGTTGAAGGTGATGCCGCCGTGATCGACGAACGCCACAAGCGACAGATCGCCCGGCAGATCACGCGCCACCGTCAACCGCGCTTCGGCGGTGACGATATAACCCTGGTCGCCAAAGGCTTCGCCATCGGGATAGGCGCGGACCCCATAGGCGCCGCCAAGCTGCATCTTTTCCGATATGTCGAGGTTCTTCGACGCAAGTTGGCCGCGTGCGAGCACGTAAAGCGAAAGATCGCCGGTGATCGCCTGGAGGCGGCCTGCGGCGAGATTGAGCTTGTGAAAGCCGCCATTGCTGCGCGCCGTGACGTCATCGATGGCGCGCACCACCGGGGTGCGGATATCAAGATTGCCGATCGACCAGCCGATCGACCAGAAAGTGCTGCCACTGCTATCACGGCCATCCCCCGTCAGCCCAACCGAGCCGACCTGCGAGCGCTTGTCGCTGACGCTGGCCGTCGCATCGACGACATCGTGGAACCTGTTGAAGTTTCCGGCGGCGAGCAGATACATGTTGTATTTATAGGATCGAACCAGCGGATAGCTGGCATAGACGCTGGCGATATCGGCCGACCCGTGCGCTCCCAGCGCGCTGAATTCGCGGCGAAGTCGATAATCGAGCCGGGCATAGGCCACCCCAAGCGTAAGGGCACCGATTGGCGCCTGATAGCTGCCTCGCACATAAGTCAGGCCGCCATCGGTGACGAGGCCGCGGACGCTGATGACATCGCCGATACCCAGCGGATTGTTGAAATTGAGGCTGCCGCCAAGGCGGTAGTAACCGGTATAGCGATTGCCGGCATTGTCTGCTTCGATGCTGCCGGTGACGCCTCGGCCGCGCGCGACCTCGACGAGCAGGTCGGACGTGCCGACTTCGGTTCCGGGTGCCATCGTCGATCGGATCTGCGTGCCCGGCAGGTCGGATAACAACAGCAGCCGGCGTTCCAGCGGCGTATTGGCGACGATGTCGCCGCTCTCGAGGCCCGACAGGATGTGTTTCGCCGTGCCATCCGAAACGCGGCTGCTATTTTTGAGCGTGACGCCACCATAATGACCTTCGATCACTGATATGGTTACATTGCCATCGGCGACCGCCTGCGCAGGCAAATAGGCCTGCGCGACGAAATAGCCGTTGGCGGCGTAGTAATCGGTGATCCGGCCCGCCATCTGGCGGAGTTGGCCCAGAGTCAACACGGCGCCGGGTGTGAAGCCGGTCGCGGCAAGCAGCCGGCTTTCCGGAAACACGGTCATGCCGGTGATGTGCAAAGTGGTGACCGGGAATGATGGCCCAACCGCTGGAT
>JAYUUE010000275.1:0-3323 GCA_043754785.1 Polymorphobacter sp.
GCTGGCGTTGAACGTGGCGGCAAAGGCGACGGCGGGGTCGTTGCACAATGTGCCGATGTGCTGCGACGATGATCTGGCGCCCGACTTGGCCGAGGCAGCAGAGCGGCTGGAACTCACAACTGAGGCGTTGATGGAAACGCATCTGGCGAGCGAATACCGTGTCTATATGTACGGTTTCGCCCCCGGTTACGCCTATATGGACGGCGTCGCGCCGGCGTTGCAGCTGCCGCGCAAGCCGGTGCCGGTACGCAGCCGGCCGGTGGGGACGGTGATGATCGCCGGCGGCCAGTGCCTGATCACCACCTTGCCGATGCCGACGGGGTGGTGGGTGATCGGCGCGACGCGGACACAGGTGCTGCGGCCGGCGGGGTTTCTGTTCCAGCCCGGCGATCGCGTGCGCTTTACCCGCCAGTCGCGGGCGGCGTTCGGGTGAGGGCGCGGCTGTTGGTCGAGGCGGCGGGGCCGTTGACCACGGTGCAGGATGCCGGGCGCTTTGGGCATTTGCGCCACGGCGTCACCTGGTCGGGGCCGGTCGAGCCGCTGGGGTTTGCAGCGGCGCAGGCGGTGTTGGGGGTGACCGGGCCGGCGATCGAGCTGTCGCATGGCGGGGTGACGCTGCGGTGCCTTGAGGGCAGCGTGCGCTTTGCACTGGCAGGCGGTGATTTTTCGGCAGTGCTCGGCGAGCAGAAGCTCGGCAGCTGGACGACCGGCGTGCTGACGCCGGGGGCGCGGCTCGTGGTGCGCGATGTGGTTGTGGGCAATTGGGCGACGCTGGCGCTGGGCGGGGCGATCGATTGCCCAAGGTGGTTGGGCAGTGCGGCGACGCTGGCGCTCGCGGGTTTTGGTGGTGGGCGGTTGGTGGCAGGGGATGTGGTGAGCATCGATGTGGCGGCGGCGGGCGATGGCGGAATGCAGGGTTTCGCGCCGCCGCCGGCGGAAAGCGGGCCGATCCGGGTGGTGCTGGGGCCGCAACTGGAGGCGTTTGCGCCGGAAACTGTCGCGGTGTTGACGGCGCAAGCGTTTGTTGCAGCGCCGGCGTTCGACCGGATGGGGATGGTGCTGGCGGGGCCGGCGCTGGTGCCGCTGTCGGTGACGATGCTGTCGACGCCGGTTATTCGCGGCGGTGTGCAGGTCAATGGTGCGGGAACGGCGACGATCTTGCTCGCCGACCATCAAACAACGGCGGGTTATCCGCGGATTGCGGTGGTGATCAGTGCGGATTTGCCGCGTGCGGCGCAGGTGCGGCCGGGGCAGACCCTGCGGTTTGCGGCGGTAACGGCTGCTGAAGCGGTGGCGATTGCGCGGCAGACGGCGGTGGCGCGCGGGGAGTGGTTGCGGGCATTGCGGGGTGGCGGATCATTGGAGGAGCGGTTGCTCGGGGCGAATCTGATTGATGGGGTGGTGGATGCGTGGGGAGAGTGAGGGGATATTGTTGGCGAAGAACACCCTCACCCGGGCCACCGCAAGGGCGGTGTCTCTCGACCCCTCTCGTAGGGGGAGAGGTGCTTTCAGGTGCGTCCTACCCAGTGGAGGCTGGCGCCGTGCGCTCTTAGCCAGCTGCGCGCGGCGCGTTCGTTGGGGTCGAGTTGGCGGAGCAGTGCGTGGAAGTCGGGACCGTGGTTGGGGTGGACCAGATGCGCGACTTCGTGCGCCACGACATTGTTGCGGACCAGCGCCGGTGCCATGATCAGTCGCCAGCTATAGGCGATGCGGCCGGCTGTTGTGGCACAGCTACCCCAACGGGCGCGGGGGTCGGCGACGCGGACCTGGGTGACCGCGCGGTTCACGGTGGCGGCATAGTGGTGAGTGGCGGGTGTCAGCTCGGCCAGCGCGGCGGCCTTGAGCCAGCGCAGCACGCGGCCTGCGAGCAGCGCCTCGGGCCCGCCGACGAACAGCAGGTCACCATCGCGGCGCGCGGCGCGGGGGTTTTCCGGGGCCCATTCGAGATACAGCGTGCCGCCATCGAACGGGATGGCGGCGCCGGGGACGAACGGGGTGGGGGCTGGCCAGCGCGCGACCTGGGCGTCCAGCCACGCGTGGTGATCACCCAGCAGCTTGGCGGCGGCTGCGGTGCCGCCGCGCGCCGGCAGGCCGAGGCGGATGACGCCGAGCACCGGGTCGGCGCGCAGGCGCACAGCTTTGGCCGCAGTGCGGCGCTCGATGATCAGCGGCAGTTCGCGGCCCGACACGATGACCGTCGCCGGCAGTTTCGGCGGGCTCGCCAACAGGCCGAACAGGCTCAGAGTTCGTCCTCGATGATGTGGTTTTCAAGGTCACCGACGTCATCTTCGGATACGGTCTTGCCGCGCACCGAAATGCCGGCACGGTGGACGGAGGCGGGGTCGCCGCTGACCAGCGGGTGCCAATCGGCGAGCCCCTGGCCGCGATGGACGCGCAAATAGCCGCACGACGACGGCAACCAGTCGATGGTTTCCAGCTTGGCCGGGGTCAGCCGGACGCATTCGGGCACATGCGCCTTGCGATTGGGGTAATCTTTGCACAGCGCGGTGCGCGGATCGAGCAGGCGGCAGGCGACGTTTGTCGGGAACAGTTCGCCAGTTTCGTCGTCCTCCAGCTTGTGGACGCAGCATTTGCCGCAGCCATCGCACAGGCTTTCCCATTGTGTCCTGCTCATCCGGTTGAGCGGCGTCGTTTCCCAGAACGGCCTGCCGAACCCGGGGCTATCGGACATATGTCTCGAGCATTGCCGTCACATCGGCAGCGGTGCTGCCATGCGGCAGGAAGGCGATCGGCGCGCCATCGGGGCCGAACAGATAGATCACGGCATAATGGTCGACAAGGTAGTTGGCGGGGTCCGAAGTCGGGACTTTCTTGGCGTAGATGCCATAGGCTTTCTGCACGGCCCTGGTGGCCTGAAGGCTGCCGGTGAGGCCGACGAGGCGCGGGTGGAAGGCGCTGGTGAAGGCCTTCATCGCGGCGACATCGTCGCGTTCGGGGTCGACGGTGATGAAAATCGGGGTCACACGCGCGCCGCGGGTGGGGCGGGCCTTTTCATAATCGGCCAGCCCATGCGAAATATAGCCGACATCATTGGGGCAGACATCCGGGCAGAAGGTGTAGCCGAAATACATCAGCCGAAATTGGCCGGTGAAGCTTTTGTCGGTGACGGGCGCGCCGTGCTGATCGGTCAGCGCAAAGGCGCCGCCCAGGCTTGAGCCGGCAAGGTTGCCGAGCGGCGGCGCGGTGAAGCGCAGCCAGCCGAGCCCGCCGGCAAGCACCACCGCCAGCGCCAGCGTGATCCACAGGCCGCGCTTGTTCATCCGGACTGGCGCCTGTTCATCGCCTGTTGTCGCAGCTATGCC
>JAYUUE010000276.1:0-3323 GCA_043754785.1 Polymorphobacter sp.
ATAGGCGGCGAACAGATTGGCGAAATGCGCGTCCATCGTCGGCACCGCTGCGGCGCCGCCCGCCGCTGCGGCGCGCAGCGACGGCAGTTGCGCTATAGCATCGCCGATGGTCACAGCGACGCTGGCGGCGTCGCCCGAGGCGTAGGCCAACCCTTCGCCGGGCACCAGCTGGTCATACGCCGCGCCTTCATCGGGGACGATGATCGGCAGCCCCGAAGCGCGGGCCTCGGCCATTACCATGCCGAAGGTTTCGGCGCCGGAGCCGGCGATCAGCAGATCGGCGCTGGCGTAGAGGCTGGCGATATCGTGCCGGTCGGTGATCGGTGACAGCAACTGGATATGCGGATTGTCGCCAACGGCGCGGACCACGGCGGCGCGGGCATGGCCATCGCCGATGATGACCAGCCCGATGGGGCGACTATAGCCCGCTGCCATCACACCGGCGACGAGCATGGGCCAGCGTTTTTCGGGCGAGAGCCGGCCGACGCCCAGGATCAACGTGCCGGTCTCGGCAATCTGGCAGCGGCCGAGCAGGCGCTGGCGCAGCGCCGTATCGCGCAGGCCTGGCGAGAACATCCCCGGTTCCACCCCCATCGGCAGCGTGACGGTGCGCTTCAGCCCGCCGGCGACCAGCCGGTCAGCATAGCTGGGGGAGGCGCAGACCACCATGTCGAACGCTGCATCAAGGCGCCGAAGGTGCCGCCAGAACCAATCGAAGCCGCGATCGATGACCGGACGGCTGACGAGATTTTCCAGCCAGCGATAGGCCCATGCCGACAGCGGATCGGCGTGCATGATGAGGGCGCGGGGCGCTGTGCCCGGCCATCCGGCGACGGCGCTGGCGCTGCCCCACGGCGACGATGCCTCGATGAAATCCGGAGCTTCTTGGTCGAGAGCCGCGTGGATGACGGCCGCATTTTCAAAGTAGAAATAGTTGCGGTCGAGCGGAAAGCGCGGACTGAGGATGGTGACCAGCCGCGCGCTGCCGAAATGTTCGACACAGGCTTGCGCGCCAGGGACGATCACAGTCAATCGCTGGCCGAGCCGATCAGCAATTGCCAGTTTCCGCTGTGTGTAGGTACGAATGCCACCGCCATTGGAGGAATAAAGCGCCGAGATATCGACGATGTGCATGGCAGCGTCAGGGTTTTACCGGGCCGAAGCCGAAAAGTCCGTGGCGATAATTCATCCGCACCGTTTGGGTCGTCAGGCCGGGGCCGGCGAAAAATGCGACCTGGTCGGCCTTGGGTTTCGACAGGCCGATCCTGGGATTGCCCGAAAAGCCGACGCCATCGCTTGAAAGACCGAATTTGCGGTTGCTGTCGCGGTCATGAAGCACGATCAGCGCATAACGGCCGGCGGCGGGAACACGCAGGCAGAGCTGCACCGGACCGGAGGGCGGCAGCGGCATTTCCACGCGCCGAAACGCCTTTCCGGCCATGACCAGGATATTGTCGTCGGCGAGAAAGTCCTGTTCATTTGCCGGATACAGCTCGGCCTTCAACAACCCGGTGCGGTCCTTCAGCCCGGTCACCAGCACAAGCACCGCAGGGCCGCCTTCATTTGGCCGGCACCGCGCCTCAGCCTTGCCCAGATCGGGGCCAGAGGGCAGAGACGGTGACTGCGCCAAGGCCGGCGTCATGAGGGCGACCGCCATGGCCAGCAGGCCCCAGACGCGCATCATTCGCGCCGCAGCCCGCGAATGTCGCTGGCGACCAGCACCAGCCCGACGACCAGATGAGTTACAAGGATCAGGCTCGCCATCATCGTCATCAGCGCGCCGATCTGCACGTCATGGCCGATCAGGAACACCGCTAGGCCGGCAAAAACGATATCCTTGTTGGGCAGCAGTGGCAGGCGCGACAGCAATAGCCGCAGCGCCGACAGCATAAGCCACCATTGCAGGTCCACATCGGGCAACACCAGATGCCAGGCCAGCGCGTTGAGCCCGGTGCCAAGCGCGATACGCAGCAGGTGCATCGCCGAGACAAAGCGCAGATCGGCGGCGGGCAGGCTGAACAGCTTGCGGCGGAACAGCAGCACCGCGCTGGAGGTGACCAGCACCACGGCGATCGAGGCGATGAGCGTATCGGCATCGATACCGAACTCCATCGTCGAGAGCAACGGCGCCGCCAGCACCAGCATGACCAGCGTGACGGCATTGCCCATCAATGCCGACAGGATGGCGACATCCTTGACGGCGCCGAATGGCGCCGTTGTCATGCCGGTGCGGCGCCGCGCCCAGGTGTAGAAATACACTTCACCGATATAGCCGAGCAGCAGTTCATTGCCGATCAGTTTGCGCAGCAGTGCTGCAAAACCGCTGGCCGGAATCCGCCATAGCCGGCGAAAAATCAGCCAGTCCATCAGTGGTGCGGAAAAATAGGCGGCAAGGAACGCCAGCCAGAACCCTGGGGTGCGCGGCACCATGGCGACGACGCCGGCAATGCCGACGCTGCGCACCTGCCACAGCACAGCCGCCAGAATGGCGACCGAAAAGCCCAGGCCAACCCACCAGGTCCAACCGCGATCATCCCGCGCCAGCGGCGCAGGATCGATGAGCGCGGCCCCGGACTGGCCGTTGTGCGGCCGATCGGTACTGGCACTGATATTATACACTGGCAAAACCATCCGCTTCTTGCAGCGATACCGGCCTAGGCGGCCAATATGGCATTTTGACGACTGCGCCGGTTGCCCGGAACGGCAACAGCCCGGCCCGCATAGCGCGCAACGAATGGTTTCAACGTTGCAGCCTCATGAATGTTCCGACGGCAGCTTTGGTGGCCGGTCCGGCTTCGCCGGTGTTGAGTCCACGTGCGGCTTGGCCGCAGCGAGGCGAAACAGCGCAGCATAGACGCCGGCAGCGCGTTCAGCGGTAAAGCGCGCCATAGCCGATGCCGCCGCGGTTCGTTCGGCACGCGACAGCGGCGCCTGCGCCGCCATCGCCGCGCCGAGCGCCGCCGCATCGCCCGCCGGCACGAGCGTTCCGTGGCCGCCGACAAGGCTGGTCATCGACACGCTGCAATCGGTGGTGACCACCGGCAGCCCGCTGCCCAACGCTTCGATGACCACCGCCGGCACGCCTTCGAAGTCCGACGCCATCACGAACACATCGGCTGCCGCCAGCGCCGGTGCGGCAGCGCCGTGGCCGGGCATTGCCACACGGTCGCCGATGGCATGTTTGGCGATGCGCGCGGCGATGGCGCGGCGTTCCCGGCCTTCGCCGACGATGGTCAGCCGGTCATCGGGACCGGCGATGCCGGCGAAGGCGGTGACGAGCAACGGCCAGTTTTTCTGGCGCGCCAGGCGGCCGATGCCGACAT
>JAYUUE010000277.1:0-3319 GCA_043754785.1 Polymorphobacter sp.
TTCTTGGCGTTCTTTGCGTCGTTCGCGGTCAAGATGCCGATGTGGCCGGTCCACACCTGGCTGCCCGACGCACATGTCGAGGCACCGACCGCAGGCTCGGTTATCCTCGCCGGCGTGCTGTTGAAGCTCGGCGGTTATGGCTTTGTGCGCTTCAGCCTGCCGATGTTCCCCGATGCCTCGGCGCAGCTTATCTGGCTGGTGTTCGGGCTTTCCATGGTCGCGGTGGTCTATACGTCGCTGGTAGCGCTGGTGCAGAACGACATGAAGAAGCTCATCGCCTATTCGTCGGTGGCGCATATGGCGTTCGTCACGGCGGGGCTGTTTGCGCTGAATACCCAGGGCATCGAAGGTTCGCTTGTGATGATGCTCAGCCATGGGCTGGTCTCGGGCGCGTTGTTCCTGTGTGTCGGCGTGGTTTATGATCGGCTGCACACCCGCGAAATTTCGCGCTACGGCGGGCTGGCGGACACCATGCCGCGTTATGCGCTGCTGCTGCTGTTCTTCACCATGGCGTCGGTGGGTTTGCCGGCGACCAGCGGTTTCGTTGCCGAGTTTCTGGTGCTGATCGGGCTTTATCAGACCAGCAGCTGGGCGACGCTGGTGATGACCACCGGGATCATCCTTGGCGCCGCCTATATGCTGTGGCTTTATCGCCGGGTGGCGTTCGGCAGCGCGGCGGACGGCGATACGCGGGCAATGCCCGATCTTTCGCTGCGCGAAATTGCGATTTTGCTGCCGATCACGGCGGCGGTGCTGTGGATGGGGGTCTACCCGCGCGCCTTTCAGGCGCCGATGAAGCCGGCGATCGCCAGCATTGTGGCGCGGCTCGATGGCCGGCAACTGGCGACGCTGCCGACCGACATGACGCTGGTGCCGGGGATGCCGGCGCTCGTCGCCCCTGGCGCCGCTGCTGAGGCGCATGACTGATGAACCAGACGTTTGCCTCGATACTGACCGCCGGTCCCGAACTCGTGCTCACCATCGGGTCCTTGCTGACGCTGATGCTCGGCACGTTCCTCGGGCAGGACAAGGCGTTGAGGCCGCTGACTTATGTCGCCGTGGCCATATTCGCCGTCGCCGGCTGGGCGGTGCTGCAGGCGCCGGCGACGACGGTGATCGCCTTTGATGGGCTGTACATCACCGACAGTTTTTCCACATTCGTGAAAATCCTGATCCTTGCGGCATCGGCGGCGTCGATGCTGCTGGCGCTGCCCTATCTCGACGATTCGCGCACCGGGCGGTTTGAATATCCGGTGCTGCTGATGCTGGCGACGCTGGGCATGTGCATGATGGTTTCGGCCAATGATTTGTTGTCACTGTATGTCGGGCTCGAGCTGCAATCGCTGGCGGCCTATGTGCTGGCGGCGTTCCACCGCGGCGAATCGAAGTCATCAGAGGCCGGGCTGAAGTATTTCGTGCTCGGCGCGCTGGCCTCGGGCATCCTGCTTTACGGCATCACGCTGGTTTATGGCTTTGCCGGCGCAACAAGTTTCGACACCATCCATGCCGTGCTGGCCGGGCAGGAGCAGCGCTCGCTGGGCGTGCTGCTCGGGCTGGTGTTCATTCTTGCCGGGTTGGCGTTCAAGATTTCGGCGGTGCCGTTCCATATGTGGACCCCCGATGTTTACGAGGGCGCGCCGACGCCGGTGGCGGCATTCTTTTCGGCGGCGCCCAAGGCGGCGGCGCTGGGGCTGATGGTGCGCGTGCTGGTCAGCGCCTTTGGGCCGATGGCGGTGGATTGGCAGCAGATCGTCGTGTTTCTCAGCATCGCGTCGATGTTCCTCGGGGCCTTTGGCGCCATCGGCCAGACCAATATCAAACGGCTGCTGGCCTATTCGTCGATTGCCACTATCGGCTTTGCGCTGGTCGGGCTGGCGGCGGCGAGTCCGCAAGGGGTCGAGGCGCTGCTGTTCTATACCGCCGTCTATCTGGCGATGACCCTGGGCAGTTTCCTCGTCGTGCTGCAATTGCGGAGGGCCGATGGCGCGCAGGTCGAGCTGATGAGCGATTTGTCGGGGCTTTCCAAGGTCCGTCCCGGCCTCGCGGCGGCGCTGGCTGTCTTCATGTTCAGCCTGGCGGGCATTCCGCCGTTGCTGGGTTTCTGGCCCAAGTTCGCGGTGTTCCAGGCGGCAGTGGCGGCGGGCATGGTGCCGCTGGCGCTGATCGGCTTTGTCGCTTCGGTGGTCGCCGCCTATTATTACCTGCGCCTGGTGAAGATCATGTATTTCGATGAGCCCGGCGTGGCGGTGACCAGCGACGGCGGCCGCACCAATGGCATGATGATCGCGGCGGCGGCATTGTTCTGTTCGCCGCTCGGCATGCTGGCGATGACGCCGATCGTGGCCGCCGCAGGCCGCGCTTCGGCGTCGCTGTTCCTGCGTTGAGCCCGAGTTTTACCCACCTGCCAAGCACCGGGTCGACCAACGACTGGCTGCTGGCGCGCGCGCACGAACTGGCCGATGGCCATTGGGTGATCGCCGACCGCCAGACCGCGGGGCGTGGGCGGCGCGGGCGGGTATGGAGCGATGGGGCGGGCAATCTGATGGCCTCGGTATTGGTGCGTGCCGATGGGCCGGTGCATCAGCTGTCGTTCGTCGCGGCGCTGGCGCTGCGGACAGCGCTCAATCTGGGCGGCCGCATCAAATTGAAATGGCCGAATGACCTGCTGCTCGATGGCGTTAAGGTGTCGGGGATTTTGCTTGAACGCGCCGGTGATGCGCTGGTCATCGGCATGGGGGCAAATCTGGCGCAGCATCCGGGCGACACCGAACGGCCGGCGACGTCGCTGGCGGCGGCGGGCGTGCCGGTGCCGGCGCCGCTCGATGTGCTGGCGCGGTTGGTGCCGGCGTTCGCCGAATATCGCGCGCTATGGGCGGCGCAGGGCTTTGCGCCGATCCGCGAGCGCTGGATGGGCCATGCCGCCGGCGTCGGGGATCGCATCGCAGCGCGGCTGGGGGCGGAAACCATCGAAGGGCGGTTCGAAGGGCTGGAGATCGACGGTGCTCTGGCACTACGGTTGGATGACGGGCAGTTGCGCGCGGTTCATGCCGGCGAGGTGTTTGCCCTATGAGCCGCTGTGCTGTGAGGGGCGGGTACTACCCCTCACCCGGGCCGCGCCAAGGGGCGCGTCTCTCGCCTCTCCCGCAAGGGGAGAGGGAAAGGGTGGGTCATGCTGCTAGCCATTGATGTCGGCAACACCAACATTGTCTTTGCCATCTGCGAGGGCGAGACGATCAAGTGGCGCTGGCGGATCAGCACCGATGGTCAGCGTACCGCCGATGAATATGCCGTGTGGCTGCACCAGCTGATGCAGCTCGAA
>JAYUUE010000278.1:0-3314 GCA_043754785.1 Polymorphobacter sp.
AAGTCATTGTAAAAGCTTTGGGTTTCACCCTTTTCATAGGTCGCGGTTGCCCATTCCTCGGCAAAACCCTTCGCCCGCGCCGCAAGGACATCTCACCCCAGTCGTTGCATCATGTTCCCTTGCCCTCCTTACGAAAACCTAGCCGCCGCCGCTCTTGCCCGCCAGTGCCCTTTCGCCGGAAACCACCTATATAAACCATATGGGTTAGAAATGCAAGAGGCTGATTTTCGACAAACGTTGTTTTCGCCGCTATCCGCATCCGGCTTCACGGTCGAAAGTATGATTTCAGTGACATCGGTAAATGCCGACTCCCGGCGGGCTGCACCCCGCTTCGCCTTTCACATCGCCGCCACCGATGGCGCGGCGCGCACCGGCACTATCACCATGGCACGCGGCACCATCCGCACCCCGGCCTTCATGCCGGTCGGCACCGCCGCCACGGTAAAGGGCCTGCGCCCGGCCGAAGTCCGCGCCACAGGCGCCGACATCATCCTGGGCAACACCTACCATTTGATGCTCCGCCCCGGCGCCGAACGCATCGCGCGGCTCGGCGGCCTCCACGCTTTCATGGGTTGGGACCGCCCCATCCTCACCGACAGCGGCGGCTATCAGGTGATGAGCCTGTCGGCGTTGACCAAGCGCAGCGAGGACGGCGTCGCTTTCGCCAGCCATCTCGATGGCAGCCGCCACCTGATGAGCCCCGAACGATCGATCGAAATACAGCGGCTGTTGGGGTCGGACATCGTCATGGCGTTCGACGAACTGGTCGCGCTGCCGGCCCCGCGCGACGTCGTGGAGGCCGCCATGGCGCGTTCGATGCGCTGGGCGGCCCGATCCCGCGCCGCCTTTGACAGCACGCCCCAGCACGCCTCCTGCGCCGCCCTGTTCGGTATCCAGCAAGGCGGCCTCGACGAACGCCTGCGCGCCGAATCCGCCACGGCACTGCAAGCCATCGGTTTCGATGGCTATGCCATCGGCGGCCTGGCGGTCGGCGAAGGCCAGCCAGCGATGTTCGGCGTCCTCGATTACGCGACAGCGCAGCTTCCCGAAGCCGCGCCGCGCTATCTGATGGGCGTCGGCAAGCCCGACGATATCGTCGGCGCGGTGCTGCGCGGCGTCGACATGTTCGATTGCGTACTGCCCACGCGGTCGGGCCGCAACGGCCAGGCCTTCACCCATGATGGTCCCGTCAACATGCGCAACGCCCGCCACGCCGAGGATCTGGCGCCGCTCGATGCCGATTGCCCGTGCCCGGTGTGCTCTGGGCCGGCCGCCGCCAGCCGCGCCTATATCCACCACCTCGTCAAATCGGGTGAAATGCTCGGCGCCATGCTGATGACCCAGCACAATATCGGTTTTTACCAGGCGCTGATGGCGGCGCTGCGGTCTGCCATCGCCGAACAGCGGCTCGTGCCGTTCGCCGCCGCCTTTCTGGCGCGCTATACGGCCAAATAACGCCGCCGCCGCAACGCCGCGCCGGTCAGCCCGAACCCGGCGATCAGCATCGCCCAACTCGCCGGCTCGGGCACATTGGCCACGGCCGCACAAACAACCCCTTCGCCGCAGACGGTGATTGACCCGGGGCCGGCAGCATAAAGCCTGTTGATTCCCACAGCGAAGATGCCCTCGGGATCGGTGCCATCGATACCATCTCCAAGCACCGCATTGTCCAGATCAAAGACCAGGCCATAAAGATCGTCCAGGCCCAGACTGAACGCCTGGGCACGGGCATTGCCCGAAAAACTCATCGAAAAGGCGCTGATCTCGCCATCGAACGAATTGATCTGCAAGTCATTGTCGAGGTCAACGCCGCTGAAACTGCCGGTCACCATCGCCCCGCCAATCCAGCCGGCCTCGCTGAACGCATAATGACCTGCGCCAAGATCGATGACGCTGATCAGCGCGTCGCTGATATCAACCGCGCCTGCGCCGGGGCCGCTGCCAGCAGCGCCGCACCAATCATCGACGCGCGAAAAATGCCCATGCCAGCCCCCATACATCTGAATATGAACGACGGTTAAGCTTGACCCCCTGAAAAATCAAGCCGCAAACCGCGTCGCCAGATAGGCCGTGGGGTCCAGCACCGGCTCCGTCCCCAGCAGTAACGCCGCGCACAGCGCGCTTGCCGCCGGCGCCGTCTGGATACCGAATCCCCCTTGCCCGGCGCACCAGAACAGCCCTTCCACAGCGCCATCCCAGCCAAACACCGGCAGCCGATCGGGCGCAAAGGTCCGCAGGCCCGCCCAGCTCGAAACCAGCCGCACCACGCGCGCCGGACTCACCTGCTCAAAGCGATCGATCACCACCGCCAGGTCGATTTCATCCGGCCGCACATCATGCGCAACGTCGGGGCTTTCGTCATGCGGGCTCAGCCATAGCCGGCCGCCATCGGGCTTGAAGTAAAATTTCCCGGCGGCATCCATCACCACCGGCATATCCGCCGGCGGCGGCGGCTGGGTTTCCAGCACCGCCATCGTCCGGCGCAGCGGCATCAACCCGCGCCGCGCCGCGCCGGCCATCGCCGCCACATCATCGGCCCAGGCGCCCGCCGCATTGACCAGCAGCTTTGCTTCGATCGGCCCGGCCTTCGTCGCTATCGCCCACTGGCCGTCCTGTCGCGAAAGGCCCGTCACCACCGCATCGGTAACGATCTCGGCACCGCGCAAATAGCCCTGATGCAACGCCGCTACATCGATATCGAAACAGTCCGGCTCCTCGATTCCTCGCTGCCGCCACGCCGCCCGCACCATTGGCGCCGCCGGATTCGCCGCCATTTCCCCCGCATCGAGCCAACGATACACCGTGCCGCTAGCATCAAAGACCGCCGCTTCACGCGCCAACGCACCCGGTTCGTCAGGCGATTCAATCACCAGCGAAGCCCTGCGTGCCAACAGTGCGCGCTCACAAAACCCCGGTGGCGGCGCGTCAAAAAAGCGTTTCGACCCCCGTGTCAGCGGCACGATCCCCGGCCCACCATAGCTTTCCACCCAGAACGCCGCCGATCGGCCGGTTGTGTGATAGCCCGGCGCCGTCTCCATTTCGATCAAGACGACGCGCAAGTCCGACCTGTGGCGCAACGCCCAGCCGAGGCTGGCCCCGGCGATGCCCGCTCCGATGATCGCGACGTCGTAGGTCATGGCGTCTCTTGCAGAAATCCGGTCACTCGCGCCAGCACCTGCGCGCGGATGCCGCCGGCTTCGCGCAACAACTCATGGCCAACCTCCACGCCGTCCGCCGCCACCACTTCCAGCGTCGCCGACGGCATCCGCGACACGGCATCACGGGTGATGTCGCCATCGACCAGCCCGTCACTT
>JAYUUE010000279.1:0-9982 GCA_043754785.1 Polymorphobacter sp.
GAGATCAAAGCCAAAAAGACTTAAACAAGGAAGACACTGAAATGGCAATTGCAATTCGCCTCGCGCGCGGCGGCATGAAGAAGAAGCCTTATTATCGCATCATCGTTGCGGATTCGCGCAACGCCCGCGATGGCAAGTTCATCGAGAAGATCGGCACGTATAACCCGTTGCTGCCCAAGGACTCGCCTGATCGCATCAAGCTGGATACCGATCGCGCCGCGCACTGGTTGTCGGTCGGCGCCCAGCCTTCGGATCGGGTCGCGCGCTTCCTCGATGCCGCCGGCGTGCGCACCCGCGCCGCCAAGGTCAACCCAACCAAGGGCCTGCCCGGCGACAAGGCCAAGGAACGCGCCCAGGTGGCAATCGACCGCGCCGAAGCCGAAGTTGCAGCCGCCGCCAAGGCCGAAGCCGATGCGGCACAGGCGGTGATCGACGCGCGCGAAGCCGCCGAAGCGGCTGCGGCTGCGGCTGCCGAAGCGGCGGCTGCGCCTCCGGTGGAAAAGGTGGCCGAAGAAGCGCCGGCCGCTGAAGCACCGGTCGCCGAAGCGACCGACGAAACCGCAGCCTGATCGGGCCGCCGCCGCCGTTGCCGCAGGGTGACGGCGGTGGTCTGCGAATGACCGACGTCACCCTCGCCGCCATTGCCGGTGCCCATGGCATTACCGGCGAAGTGCGGCTGAAACTGTTCGGCCAGGGGCTGGAGAGTTTGCAGGCGCACAAGGTGTTCGTGGCGGGCGGCCGCACGCTGACGCTCAAATCGCTGCGGCCCGACAAGATCGGTGCGGTGGCGCGCTTTGCCGAAATTGGCGACCGGACGACGGCGGAGGGCCTGCGCGGCACGCTGCTGGCGGTGCCGCGGGCCAGCCTGCCGCCGCTGGGCGAGGGCGAATATTATCATGCGGACATCATCGGGTTGGCGGTTGTGGATACCGAAGGCGCGGCGGTGGGCACGGTAACGGCAATCGAGAATTACAACGCTGGCGACATTCTGGAGATTACCCTGACCGATGGCAAGACAGCGATGGTGCCGTTCAAGCCGCCGGCGGTGCCTGAGGTGGGTGATGTGGTTGTCGTTGACCGAGAGTGGCTGGTTTAGTATATACGAGGGGTATATACGGAGTTTGCGATGGCGCGGACCAAGATTTTTAAATCGGGCAATGCCAATGCCGTGCGCTTCCCCGCGAGCTTCGCGGTTGAGCCGGGCATGACGGTGGAAGTGCGCGAGGAGCAAGGGCGCTGGATTATCGAGGCGGTGCCGCAGGCGGCGAAAACCATCGACCTGACGGGAATTTATGGGGCGTGTCCGGGCATTGAGCCAATCACCGACCGAAGTTTCGAGGAACGTCGCTCCGAACGGCTTGCGCGTGAGTTGCAGGAATATCGGGACCAGGTGAAGAAAACTGTTGGCTAGTCCGCGGTATCTGCTCGACTCGAATGTCGCTATCTATATCCTTAAGGGCACGGCACCCGTTGCTGCGGCGCGATTGTCGGAGCTTGCTTTAGGGGCGGTGGTGACGTCATCGATCTGCCTCGCTGAAATGCTGATTGGCTTGCGTGATGGCGAACGTTTCGCGCTCCAGCGACTGCTTCAACAAATCGAAGTATTGCCTTTTGATGCCGACGCGGCGGAACGCTATGCAACGCTGCCGTTCAAGCGCCGAGGCTTTGATCGTCTGATCGCAGCCCATGCGCTGGTTCGTGGCTTGACGGTTGTCACCGCCAATATAGCCGATTTCTCGGACGTTCCGGGGCTCGATTTCGAAGACTGGACGCAGCGGTGACCTGGTCCGCCACCGTCCTCACGCTTTACCCCGAGATGTTCCCCGGCAGCCTTGGCCACAGCCTCGCCGGGCGGGCGTTGGCGGATGGTGTGTGGTCGCTCAGCGCGCGGAACATTCGGGATTTTGCCACCGACCGTCACCGCACTGTTGATGATACGCCAGCGGGCGGCGGCCCCGGCATGGTGTTGCGGGCAGATATCGTAGCGGCGGCGGTGGATGGGGTGGCAAATGGCTCACCCGTCGTCGCCCTCACCCCGCGCGGCGCACCGCTCACCCAGGCCCGCGTTCGCCAGTTGGCCGTCGGCCCAGGCGTCACCTTGTTGTGTGGGCGGTTCGAGGGATTCGACGAGCGTATCTTCGCTGCCCGCGCCATCGAGCAGGTCAGCATCGGCGACTATATCCTCTCGGGCGGCGAGGTTGCGGCTGCGGTGCTGCTCGATGCTTGCGTCCGGCTGTTACCCGGTGTAATGGGCGCGGCCTTGAGCGGTGTGGACGAGAGCTTCGAAAGCGGCCTTCTCGAACATCCGCACTACACGCGGCCCGCCCGCTGGGAAGGCCATTTGATCCCCGAAGTGTTGCGATCGGGGGATCACGCAAAGATTGCCGCATGGCGATTGGTGCGGTCCGAGGCGGACACACGGCTACGGCGGCCGGACCTTTGGCAGCGTCATTCCGACGCTGCAGGCCCGTCGCCCTCTGGCGCGCGACACCAGAAAAAGGAGGAATGAGATGAATCTCATCCAGCAGATAGAAGCCGAAAACATTGCCAAGGCGATCGCCGTCCGCCCCATCCCGCTGTTCCGTGCCGGCGACACGCTGCGCGTCGGCGTGAAGGTCGTCGAAGGCGAGCGCACCCGCGTCCAGAATTATGAAGGCGTCTGCATCGCCCGCAGCAATTGCGGCATGGGGTCGTCGTTCACCGTCCGCAAGATCAGCTTTGGCGAAGGCGTGGAGCGCGTCTTCCCGCTCTATTCGCCGAGCATCGACGCCATCGATGTCGTACGCCGCGGTGTCGTGCGCCGCGCCAAGCTGTATTATCTGCGTGGCCGCAGCGGCAAGTCGGCGCGTATCGTCGAAATGCGAGTGGCGCGCCCGGAAAAGACCGTCGGCTAAGCTTCGCGCCTCGTCTGCAAGGGCCATTCCGGATCATCCGGGATGGCCTTTTGCATTTGGGGGCCGAATCCCAGCACGACCAGCCGCAGCTCATGCCGCACGCCAAAGCCCAGTGCCGCATACATTCGCACCGCCGAATTCCCAGAATAGGCATGGAGGATCGGCACCAGCCCCTGCCCTTGCAAGCGCGCCGCGACGAGCCGGCTGAGCCGTGCCGCATGGCCGCGGCCGCGCGCATCGGGGTGGGTGCAGACGCCGCTGACTTCGGCAAAGCCCGGCATCCGCATGCGTGTTCCCGCCATCGCCACCAGCCGGCCGCCGTCGTGAACGCCGATGAAATCCCCGATGCGGTGGGTCTTGACAAGGAACGGCCCAGGTGTCGTCAACACCGCCAGCGCTCGCATTTCGGCCCCGTCGGTCTCGACGAGTTGCCGCGCGCCAGCCGCATCGGGCGCTTCGATGGGCGCAGTCGCCACCATCTGCACCAGCACCGCCTCACGATGCTCCATCCCCGGCGGCAATTGCGGTATGTGCGGTTCGACCAGCCAGGTATCTCGATCGGCGGGCAACAACGCCCACAACGCCTCGGCCCCTGATGCCGTGCCATCGGTGGCGGCGAACGGGCCATAATCCGGATCGAGCCGCTACGCCCGCACGTCGCCTTGCGCCAGCGTCGCCCAATTGGTGTTGAGCGCCGACCAGACGGGGCGATCGAGCAGATGGGTCGTTTCAGGAACCATGCGGCACGATGCGGTGGTTCGTCGACGTTGCCAAGAGGCGCGAAAAGGAATTTGCAAGGCTGTGAATTTGCGAGGCTCGAAAGCCCGTCTGGTTGGTGCACGACAGCGGGCCAGCGCTTTGATGCCAGCGACAGGCGCTACCCTTCCCTGCCGCGCCCGCGCCCGCTAGGATAGGATGTGACCGCAGATGACCCAACCGATGACGCTCCGACACAGGGCCGCATCGTCGCCGGCCGCCACCTTTTGCCCATCCGCGTCTATTTTGAAGACACCGACCACACCGGCATCGTCTATCACGCCAACTATCTGCGTTACATGGAGCGGGCGCGCACCGAAATGCTGCGTCATGCCGGCGTGCTGCATGCAGTTGCCATGGCGGCAAATGATGGCTTTTGGGCGGTGCACGCGATGGCCATCACCTGGCACAACCCGGCGCGGATCGATGACGAACTGCTGGTCGTCACCACCGTCACCAGAGTGCGCGCGGCGGCCAATGAACTGACGCACAAGGTGATGCGCGGCGAAACATTGCTGTGCAGTGCCACGGTGACGGCGGCATTTCTCGCGATGAACGGCCGGCCGCAACGCCAGTCCAGGATATGGCATGAACGCTTCACCGGGTTGATGGAGCAGGCTATAGCCGGGTGATGGACCCCATTGCCAAAGCTGCCGCCGACCTTTCGCCGTTCGCGTTGTTTCTTGAAGCGGACATTGTCGTCAAAATCGTCATGCTCGGGCTGCTCGCCGCCAGCGTCTGGTCATGGGCGATCATCTTCGAACGCTCCCGCCGCTTGAAGGCGATCAATGCCCAGGCCAAGGCGTTCGAGGACTGGTTCTGGAAGGCCGACAGCCTCGACGCGCTGTATGAGCCGGCATCAAAGGCGCATCACCCTTCGGCGCGGCTGTTCATCGCCGGGATGAACGAGTGGCGGCAGAGCCTGGCTGGCGGCAGGTTCGACCGCGAAGGGCTGCGGACGCGGCTGGCGTCGGCAGTGCAGGTTAGCATCACACGCGAGATCGACGCGGCGGGGGACAGGCTGAACATTCTCGCCACCATCGGCGCAGTGGCACCATTCGTCGGGCTGTTCGGCACGGTATGGGGCATCATGCGGAGTTTCACAGCGATTGCCGCGTCGCAGAATACCACGCTCGCGGTGGTGGCACCGGGGATTGCCGAGGCCTTGTTCGCCACCGCCATCGGGCTGTTTGCAGCGATCCCGGCGGTGATCGGTTATAACCGGTTGCTCCACAATGTCGGGCGTCTGGAGGCGCGGTTGATGGCGTTCGCCGAGGAGTTTCAGGGGCTGTTGTCGCGGATGCTCGACAATATGGAGTCGAAGTAGCGCATGGCGATGGGCCTCAATCAACGTCGCGGCAAGCGCGCCCCGATGGCGGAAATCAATGTCACGCCGCTGGTCGATGTCATGCTGGTGCTGTTGATCATCTTCATGGTGACGGCGCCGCTGCTGGTCACCGGCGTGCCGATCGATTTGCCCGACAGCAAGGCCAAGGCGCTGAAATCCGACGACAAGCCGATCCAGATCAGCATCGATGCCAAAGGCCAGGTGTTCATCGACCAGAAGACCGTGGCGGCGGCGGCCTTGCCCGCCCGGCTGGCGGCGCTGCGCGAGGCGAGGCAGGATGAGGCGCGCGTCTATGTGCGCGGTGACCGGGCGCTCGATTATGGCCGGGTGATGGAGGTTGTCGGCGAGGTGTCGGCCGCGGGGTTCAAGAAAGTGGCGCTGGTAAGCGATAGCGCGCCGACCAAGAAGGCCCGGTGACCGAGCGCCAGGCGTTGATCGGTGCTGGCGCGGCGCATCTGGTGCTGCTGGCGGCGCTCAGCCTGGGCTGGCAGATGCAGCGGCAGCCACTGGCGCCGGCCGAGGAGATGATCCCGGTCGAGTTCGTCGAGATCGCCGATGCGCCGCGCGTTGTGGAGGCGCCGGCGCCATCGATCAAGGCGGCGCCGCAGGAGACGACCGCGCCGGCGCCGGCGGCCCCCGCCGAACCGACTACGATGGTGGCGGTCGGTGCGGTGCCGCTTCCCGATGTGAAGCCCGAGCCCAAGCCCGAAAAGCCGGCGCCGGCGAAAACAAAACCCGATGCCAGGCCGCTCGATACGTCGATGCTGTCGAACCTCATCGACAAGGCGTTGCCCAAAGCCAAGACCAAACCGCTCGACACGTCGGACCTGGCGACCAAGATCGCCGCTGCAGCGCCCAAGGCCGCGCGGGTCGATCCGCGCGCGGCTGCGACGCTGGCGCAGGCGATCCAGGCACAGGTGGCGCCGTGTTGGAACCCGCCGATCGGCGGGGCGGATGTGCGCAAGATGCAGGTCGTCATTCGCGCCGAATATGGCAAGGATGGCCGCGTCATCGGCACGCCGACCGTGGTCAGTCAGACGGGCGTGACGGCGGGCAACAACGATTATGCGCGGGCCTTTGCCGAAACAGCGCGCCGCGCGGTGCAGCGCTGTTCGCCATTGACGCTGCCGCCCAAGCTGTATGATTTGTGGAAATCGGTGGAGATCAATTTCGATCCGGAGAGCATGACTTAAGAACCGGCAATTGGGGGGAAAACAGCGATGATCGACGAGATTCTAGCGCGCGATGGTCTGGCGCAAGCCGAAGCGATTGCCAAAGGGGACACCAGCGCCGCCGAACTGCTGGAGGCGGCGATCGCGCGGGTGGAACGCGTAAACCCGGCGCTGAATTTCATCGCCCAGCCAATGTACGAACGCGGGCGCAAGGCGGCGGCGGGCCCGTTCGCGGGGCCGTTCGCCGGCGTGCCGTTCCTCGTCAAGGACCTCCACCTGGCCATCCCCGGCGAGCGCATGGGTGAAGGCAGCAAGCTGTGGGATGGCGCGCGCGCCGATTACACCTCCACTTTGTATCATCGCCATGTCGCTGCCGGCCTCAACACCTTCGGCAAGACGACCACGCCCGAGTTCGGGCTGACCGTCACCACCGAAAGCGCCGCGACCGGGCTGACGCGCAACCCGTGGAACCTCGCCCATAGCGCCGGTGGCTCATCGGGTGGTGCCGCCTGCGCGGTGGCGGCCGGCGTCGTGGCGATCGCCCATGCATCGGACGGTGGCGGCTCGATCCGCTGTCCGGCGGCGGCGTGCGGCGTCTTCGGGCTGAAGCCGTCGCGCGGTCGCGTGCCGATGGGGCCGCACGGCACCGAAGGCTGGCTCGGGCTAGGCGTCGTGCACGCCGTCAGCCGCAGCGTGCGAGACAGTGCGGCGCTGCTCGATGCAACCCACGGGCCTGAAAACGGCAGCCGCTACACCGCGACCGCGCCGGAATTCCGCTTTTTGTCCGAAGTGACGCGCGCACCGGGGGCGCTGCGCGTCGCGGTGATGCGGACAACGATCACCGGCGTGCCGGTGAATCCCGAGGTGCTGGCGGCACTCGATGACGCTGCAAAGCTGCTGGCGGGGTTGGGCCATCACGTCGAGATCGCCCAACCGGTCCTCGATGGCGCGGCGCTGAGCACGGCGATGGTCGCGGTCCTCGGCGCCGCGACGGCTTTTGAAGTCGGCGAACGGCTGGCGGCACTGGGCCGCAGCGACGCCGGCAGCGACCTGGAGACGGTGACGCAGATGTTCGTCCATATCGGCAAGGGCACCGGCGGCGTCCAGATCATGGCGGCGAATGCGCTGTTCCAGAAAACCGCCATCATCGTTGCGGATTTCATGGAGCGGTTCGACATCATCCTGTCGCCGGTTTTCGCCCAGCCGGTGATCGAACTTGGCAAGATCGACCTGTCGCCGACTGACATGGAAGCGTGGACGGCGAATATTCTCGGCTACAGCCCGTTCACCGCTCTGGCCAACTGGACCGGGCAACCGGCAATGTCACTGCCGCTGGGGACTGACAGCCACGGCCTGCCGATCGGCGTGATGGCGACGGGGCGCTATGGGGCGGAAGGGATGCTGTACCGGCTCGCCGGGCAAGTCGAGCGCGCGGCACCCTGGGCCGGGCGGCGGCCGGCGGTTTCATAATCCTCTCCCTCGTCAGGGGGAGGAAAGAATTAGTCCACGTCCTCGACATCGACCGCGTCACCGGTCACCCGCTGGCTGAGCGCTGCCGCCATGAACGGATCGAGGTCGCCATCGAGCACGTCCGCCGGCGCGGTTGATGTCTTGCCGGTGCGCAGATCCTTGACGAGTTGGTAGGGCTGCAACACGTAAGACCGGATCTGGTGGCCCCAGCCGATGTCGGTCTTGCCGGCTTCGACATCCGCCGCGGCCGCCTCGCGGATCGCCAGTTCGCGCTCGTACAGCCGCGCTTTGAGCATCTTCATCGCCGTGGCGCGGTTCTTGTGCTGGGAGCGTTCGTTCTGGCAGGCGACGATGACGTTCGTCGGGATATGGGTAATGCGCACGGCGGAATCCGTCGTGTTGACGTGCTGGCCGCCGGCGCCAGAGGCCCGATAGGTATCGATCTTCAGGTCCGATTCCTTGATATCGATCTCGATATCATCGTCGATCTGCGGATAGACCCAGACGCTGGCAAAGCTGGTGTGGCGCCGCGCGGCGCTGTCATAGGGAGAAATGCGCACCAGCCGGTGCACGCCGCTTTCGGTCTTCGCCCAGCCATAGGCCTGTGGGCCCTTGATTAACATCGTCGCCGATTTGATGCCGGCTTGCTCGCCCGAATGGAAATCGATGACTTCGACCTTGTAGCCATGCTTTTCGGCCCAGCGCGCATACATGCGCTGGAGCATCGACGCCCAATCCTGGCTTTCGGTGCCGCCGGCTCCCGAATTGACTTCGATATACGTGTCGTTGTTGTCGGCTTCGCCCGAGAGCAGCGCCGCCACCTTGTCGCGCTCGGCCTTTTCGGCAAGCGTCTTCAACGCGGCAACGCCTTCAAGCGCCAGCGCTTCATCGCCTTCGGCTTCGGCCATTTCAATAAGTTCGGAGGTGTCGGCCAGATCGGTTTCTATGCTGCGCGTCGCCGAAATCGCTTCATCGAGCCGCCGGCGCTCGGTCATCACCGCCTGCGCTGCCTTGGGATTGTCCCACAGTTTCGGGTCCTCGACCCGGTTGTTCAGTTCATCGAGGCGGCGAAGGGCACGATCCCAGTCAAAGAAACCTCCTCAACAGGTCGAGCGCCTGCTTGATTTGGTCGGCATAGGCTTGTGCCTCGGCACGCATGGCGAACTATCCTTGGAAAGCGAGCGCGCGGTGTAGAAGCTGGTACCGCTCGAAGCAAGTGCGTCAGTATATCCCGCCCGAATTGCGCATGAAGTCGGCATCGCTGCGCACGCGGCGCGATCCCCCGGCCTGCGCCGCGCGTTGCCCCCCGATACCGCCGGTGCGGCGCGGCTCGCTGTCGGGCTTGAAGGCCTCCCAGATTACTGCCGGCTTGTTTTCATTGCCGGGCCATGTGCCATAGACGCGTTTGCCGGAGCGCCGGTCGACGCGCACCATGCGCACCCCGGCTGGGATGGTGAACGGTAGCTTGGGTGCGTCCTTCAACGCCAGTTCGCCGAACCGCCGCCAGATCGGCGCCGCCACGGTACCGCCCTGGACATAACCGCCCATGTTGCGCGGCGTGTCATACCCAAGATACAGCCCGGCGACGAGCTGCTGGGTGCCGCCGACGAACCACACGTCGCGCGGGCCGCTCGTGGTGCCGGTCTTGCCGGCGAGCGGCCGATCGAGCTTCAACAATTCCGTGCCGGTGCCGCGGGTGATGACGCCTTCCATCAGATGCACCGCCTGGAATGCCGTGCGCGCATCGATCACCTGCTTGGGCGTGCCACCCGGACGCGGCATCGCCTCGCCGTTCCAATCCGCAGCGGCGCAGCCGGGGCAGCTGCGGGTATCGCGGCGATAGATCACCTTGCCATCGCGGTCCTGCACCATGTCGATCAGCGACGGCTCCAATTGGCGACCGGCGTTGAACAGCTGCGAATAGCCGTTGGTCAGTTTGAGCACCGTCGTCTCCCCTGCCCCCAGCGCGATCGCCAGCACCGGGCTGTAATCGCCGATGCCCAAGGCCTTGGCCTGCGCCACCACCTTGTCCATGCCCGTGTTGTAGGCGATGCGCACCGTCATCAGGTTGCGCGATTGCTCCAGCCCCCAGCGCAAAGTCTGCGCCCCGGCGCCGCGCATGTTGCCGAAATTCTTAAAGCATTTCTGGCCGAGCGAGCGACTTTGATAAACGCAATAGGGCGCATCGACGACGATCGACGATGGCGTGAAGCCATTGTCCATGGCTGTGGCATAGACAATCGGCTTGAAGGTCGACCCCGGCTGCCGCTTGGCCTGTGTCGCGCGATTGAAGCTTTGCGCCCGCGCATCGAAACCGCCGACGATGGCGAGGACGCGCCCGG
>JAYUUE010000280.1:0-3309 GCA_043754785.1 Polymorphobacter sp.
CCATCGGGCCGCACCGGCCCGGCGCGCCCGTGCCCTCGTTTTTCATAATCGAACGTCGCTGCCCCGGCGGACAAATCCGCCCCCGCACAAAATGCCCGCCCGCGCCCGGTGACGATCACCGCGCGCACTGCATCATCGGCATCGGTGATGTCGAACGCCGCGATCAGCTCTTCCATCATCGTACCCGTGAAGGCGTTGAGCTTGGCCTCGCGGTCGAGGGTTATGACGGCGATGGGGCCGTCGATATCGAGTGCGATCTGAGTGAACGTCATACTGGTCATTCCTGTTCCTCCCATTCAGGGGGGAGGCGAGAGACGCGCCCTTGCGCGGCCCGGGTGGGGGTCATCCTCAATGTCGTCACGTGTGGACCTCCACCCGCCGCGACAAGCATCGCGAGTCGCCTCCCCCCTGAGGGGGAGGATTAACAACTCAAAGCGCCTCGATAATCGTCACGTTCGCCAGGCCGCCGCCCTCGCACATCGTCTGCAACCCCCAGCGCTTGCCGCGCGCGTGCAACGCATGAACCAGCGTCGTCATCAGCTTCGTCCCCGACGCCCCAAGTGGATGCCCCAGCGCAATCGCCCCGCCGTTGACGTTGAGCCGCGCCGGGTCCGCCCCTAGCTCCTGCAACCACGCCATCGGCACCGAAGCAAACGCCTCGTTGACCTCATAAAGGTCGACATCCGCCAGGCTCATCCCCGCCCGCGCCAGCGCCTTGCGCGTCGCGCCGATCGGCGCTTCGAGCATAATCACCGGGTCCTCCCCCACCACGGTCATCGAATGAATCCGCGCCATCGGTTTCACCCCCAGCGCCTTCAACCCGCGTTCGTTGACAATCATCACCCCCGACGCGCCATCGCAAATCTGCGACGATGTCGCCGCCGTCAGCCGGCCGCCGTCCATGATCAGCTTGACGCCGCGAATCGCTTCCAGGCTGGCGTCGAAGCGGATGCCTTCATCGACCAGATGCCGGTGCGCCACGCCGTCGGCCGTTGTCACATCGATCCCGACGATTTCCTTCTCGAACGCCCCGGATTGCGCCGCCGCCGCGCCGCGCCGCTGGCTTTCATAGCCAAAGGCATCGAGCGCATCCTTCGACAGGTCATACTTTTTGGCGATCATCTCCGCCCCGGCAAACTGGCTGAACTGGATGCCCGGATAACGCGCCATGATGCCGGCGCTCTTGAACGGCGACCCCATGCCGCTTTCGTGCGCCAGCTTGCCCGGCGCGCCCATCGGCACCCGCGTCATACTCTCGACGCCGGCGGCGATGACGATGTCCATCTGGCCGCTCATGACTGTTGCGGCGGCGAAATGCACCGCCTGTTGGGAACTGCCGCACTGGCGATCGACGCTGGTCCCCGGCACGCTTTCGGGCAGCTTGCTACTCATCACCGCATTGCGCGCGACATTGCCCGATTGCTGCGCGAACTGCCCGACGCAGCCCATGATCACGTCCTCGACCAGCGCCGGGTCCGCTCCGGTCCGATCGACCAGCGCGTCGAGCACCTGGCCCGCCAGATCGGCCGGGTGCCAATCGCGCAGCATCCCGCCGCGGCGCCCCCCGGCAGTGCGTGCGGCGGCGACGATATAGGCTTCGGGCATTGGGATTTGCTCCTTTACGGCGGATATTTGTTGACTGACCTTTACGTCAAAGCCGCACGGCGGCAATGACGGCAAAATTGACAGGGGGGCGGCCCCCGGGGGAACCGGTCCATGCGGCACTTGCAGCTTTTCGTCACCGCCTTGCTCATCGGCACGAGTGTCGCGCCGGGGTTGGCCGCCCCGGCAAAACCGGCAGCGAAAGTGGTGAAGCCGGCGGCCAAGGACGGACCCGCCAAACTCGCACCCAAAGCCGCCCCAAAGCCCGCCGCACCCGCCATCATCGCCCCGCTCCCCGACACGCCGGAAATCGCTAGGCTGCGTAGCGCCTTTCGCTTCGCCTTTCCGATCTACGAAATCCTGCGAACCCGCGCCGCCCAGCTCGGCCGCGCCCGCGACGCCGGCTTCCCCAACGCCGTCAACCTCATCCTGCCGCGCCTGACGCTGGCCGATGCGACCAGTCGCGACGTCACCACGCCGAACAACGACACGCTCTATGCCAGCATCTGGCTCGATCTCGCCGCCGGGCCAATCATCCTCAATGTCCCCTCGCTCCCCGGCCGCTACAATTCGGCGGCGCTGATGTCGCTCACGACGGACAACACCGCGATCCTCGGCACCCGCACCGGCGGGCAAGGTGGCCGTTACGCTTTGGTCGGCCCCGGCTTCACCGGCAGCGCACCCGAAGGCGCCACCCTGGTGCGCAGTGCCACCAATGACGCCTGGCTGCTCATTCGCGTCCTTGTCAACGGCCCCAAGGATCTCGAAGACGCCGGCAAGGCGCTCGGCGCTTTCACCATCGATCTGCCCGAAGGTCGCGGCATCCCGGTGCCGACCGCCGCCACCGCGCCGCCGAAACCGACTGCCGCCCAGTTCGTCACAGCAGTCACCGAAGCGCTGACCCGCTCCGCCGACGCGCCGGCTCTGGTGGCTCGCGCTGTAGCGCACGCAGGGCTGGGGATCGGCGCCAGCTGGGATGGTCTCACCGCCGACCAGAAATCAATGTGGACCAAATCATTGCCGGCGTTGGTAGCCGAACTCAAGCCCGGCCTCGCCAGTGCCAGCGATCTGGTGGACGGCTGGTCCTACCCGCACATCGGCGTCGGCGATTCCGGCGGCGACGACAATCTGCGGTCGTATATCGCGCTCGGCGGCCTCGGCGCCCTACCGCGCACCGAAGCCATGTATCTGTCCGCCAACACCGACGCGGCCGGTGCCCCGCTGTCAGGCGCGAAGGCCTATACCGTGACTTTGCCACCGCGCCTGCCGGTCGGCGCCTTCTGGTCGCTGACCCTGTATCAGATCGAACCCGATGGCCGCTTGTTCTTCGTGCCCAACCCGCTCGGCCGCTTCGCGATCGGTGACCGCAGCCCCGAAATGCGCCCCAACCGCGACGCCAGCATCGACATTTTCGTGCAAGCAACCCAGCCGACCGGCGAGCGCGTCGTCAACTGGCTGCCGGCGCCCAAAGGCCGTTTCGCGCTGGTGTTTCGCGCTTATCTGCCCAAGGCCGAGTTGCTCGATGGCAGCTTCCGCCTGCCGCCCGTCGCGGTCACGGAGTTGATCGAATGAAGGAAGGAAAACATATTTTCCTCGACCTTCTCGCCTCCGAAGGCGTCGGTCTCATTTTCGGCAACCCCGGCACCACCGAATTGCCGCTGATGGACGCTCTGGTCGTCGAAACCCGCATCCGCTACATCCTCGGCC
>JAYUUE010000281.1:0-3301 GCA_043754785.1 Polymorphobacter sp.
ATCGACATCTGGGGCTTTTCACAGCGGCAGTTCGGCGCGATCTTTGCGGTGATAGCAGTGGGTGTCGTCGGGTCGAGCCAGGTCAATCGCCGATTGCTGTTGCGCTATGCACCAGATCGCATCCTGGGGGTGGCATGCATCTTTGCTGTCGGGTTCGGCGCGGCGTTGCTGGCGGCGGCGCTGATGGATGCGTCGAAATGGGTGATCATGGCCGGGCTGTTCGCGGTTCTGACCTCCAACGGCTTCATCGCTGCCAATGCGCTGGCCGGGGCGCTGAACGTCGATCCGCTGCGCGCCGGAACGACATCGGGGCTGTTCGGCGCCGCCAACTTTGCGCTTGGCGCCGTGGCATCGGCGACGGCGGCGGCTTTGCACGACAACACGCCGTTGCCGCTGGCGGTCGTCATGGCGGTGGCGCTGGTGGTCGGTGCAGGGGCGTTTTATGGGCTGGCCCATCCTCGTCACAGCGTGACGGCGTGAGCCACGAGCCATTCGGACTGAATGCCTTTCTGCTGGCGCTAGCCGTCGTTGCTGTCTGGGGCACCAATTTCGTCATCATTCGGCTGGGGCTCGATGCGCTGCCGCCGCTGCTGTTTGCGGCGCTGCGCTTCACGCTTGCCGCCCTGCCGCTGGTATTCTTCCTCAAGCGGCCGGCCGTGCCGTGGCGCGATCTGGCGGCATATGGCATCCTGATCGGCGTTGGCCAGTTCGGCGTATTGTTCATTGCCATCAACGGCTTCATCGCGCCGGGACTCGCATCGCTTGTTGTCCAGGTTCAGGTGGTGTTCACCATCGGCCTGGCGATGCGCGGCAGTGGGGAACGGCTGGCGCCAGTGCAATATGCGGCGCTGGCGATGGCCGTGGCCGGCATTGCGGTCATATTGGCGCATACGGGTGACACGACAACACCGCTTGGTGTGGCGTTGGTAGTGGCTGCCGCCTTCTCCTGGTCGCTCGGCAACATGGTGCAACGGCGGGCGGGGCGGGTCGATATGCTGGCGTTCGTGGTGTGGTCGAGCCTGTTCGCCATCCCGCCGCTGTTTGCCCTGGCCTTCATCTTTGAAGGCACGCCGCGCATCGTGCAGGCGGTCGGTGATGCCGGGCCGTTGGTGTGGGCGGTAATCGCCTGGCAGGCGGTGGGCAACACCATGTTCGGCTATGGCGCCTGGGGCTGGCTGCTGGCGCGGCATCCGGCGTCGTCGGTGGCACCGATGGCGTTGCTGGTGCCGGTGTTCGGCATGGGGTCGGCGGCGCTGTGGCTGGGCGAACCGCTGCCGGGGTGGAAGCTGATGGCTGCAGGGCTCATCATCGGCGGGCTGGCGGTTAATCTGTTCGGGCCAAGGATGCTAGCAATGCGCCATGCCACGCCGCACCCAAATGGGGATTGATAGTCCTGCTGGAGAGCCTTTTGTCCGGCGGCGTGTTATCGCTGGTTGAAGGTTGCAGATCCCAATGTTTTTACGAACTGTCTCGCTTTTTTTCCTTGCATCGATGGCGGCTGCGTCGGCGGTGGCCATGGTCGTCTTGCCGGCTGCCACCGGGCAGATATGTTATAACTACGGTTCGTATGGCGACTGCTATTCTGGCCCCGGTTCGATCCCTCGTTCGATCATGTGGACACAAGGGGGTTCGGCGGCTGGCGGGTCGCCATTTCCCGTCGCCAGCGCGAGGCAAGGGACAAATGGGGTTTCCGGGCGTCATATCGCTATTATTTAGCCGTGGATGGTGCCGGCCAAGACGCCGTCCCATTGCTGGCTTACCTTCGCTTGCTCGCGGCTTCGCAGGGCAATGCCCGCGCCTCGGCACAGATCGACTTTCAAGGTGTCACTCGATTACTGGATACGGCCACGGATACGGCCATGGCGCGTTATCAGTTAGCAACAGGTGTTATTCATAGCGCGATTTTTGGCGATCGCGTGGGTTCCGTGACGCTCGAAGCGTTCACCGACACGTCGCAAATTGATCTTGCTTACGGTGGCGCAGCCTTCGCTTTTGCCGACCCATACATCATAATTGACCCGGTCTATGCTACAATCGATCCGGACTATGCCACCAAGGTGACGCTGCGGTTTAGCGAAGGCGTTGTTAACGCCGCCGCGCCCGGGGTCGTTCCCGAACCTGCAACCTGGGGGCTGTTGATCGCTGGCTTTGCCGGCATCGGCGCTGCGATGCGCCGCCGCCGAGCCCTCAGCTTTTCATCATGAAATTATACGGCTCGGTCTTCGCCGCCGCCGCCTGCCATGCCGGGCGCGCTTGCAGGCGTTCCACATAGGCGAGCAGGTTGGGGAATTGCGCGCCAAGGCCCTGGGCGCTGGCGATTTCGGCGATAAAGCTCATCATCACATCGGCGCCTGACAGGGTGTTTTCGACCAGCCAGTCATTGCTGCCCAGGCTTTGCGAGAGATACGCGACGTGTGCGCCGATCTGTTCCTGGATGCGGGGTTGCAGCGGCGCGCCGGCCTCGCCGAGGCGTGCCGTGTAAAGCGCCAACAGGAACGGTGTCATCGCCGAGCCTTCGGCGAAGTGCAGCCATTCGAGATAGGTTTCGTGCGCATCGGTGCCGGGGGTCGGCGCCAGCCGGCCATGGCCATGGCGGCGGATGATGTAATCGGTGATGGCGCCCGATTCGGTGACGATTCTTCCGTCATCCTCGATGACCGGTGACTTGCCGAGCGGGTGGATGGCTTTCAGCTCCGGCGGCGCGAGGTTGGTGGTCAGGTCGCGGGTATAGGCCTTGATGACATACGGCAGTTCAAGCTCCTCGAGCAGCCAGAGGATGCGCTGCGAGCGACTGTTGTTGAGGTGGTGAACGGTGATCATCGGCGTCTCCTGAAGGACTGCGTTCACCTAGCGGCATTTCGCGCGGGGCGAAAATCGCATAATGCACAGCCATGCCGATCATCATCCCCGAAGCCGAACTGACCGAAAGCTTCATCCGCGCTTCCGGGCCGGGTGGGCAGAATGTCAACAAGGTGTCGAGCGCCGTGCAGTTGCGCTTCGACGTGCGCGGGTCGCCCAGCTTGCCCGACGATGTTGCGGTTCGGCTGATGCGGCTGGCCGGCAGCCGGCTGACGCGCGATGGGGTGATCGTCATCACTGCCGAGCGATTTCGCGACCAGCAGCGCAACCGCGCCGATGCACGCGAGCGGCTGGCGGCGCTGGTAAAGCAGGCCGAAGTGCGGCCGGTGAAGCGGCGGCCGACCAAGCCGAGCAGCGGATCGAAGGAGCGCCGGCTGGCCGGCAAGGCGGTGCGATCGGGGGTCAAGGCGGGGCGCGGAAAAGTTTCGCAGGAATGACCGCT
>JAYUUE010000282.1:0-3294 GCA_043754785.1 Polymorphobacter sp.
CCTTTGGCAACCGGCTGTTCCATGACCACCGCCGATGCCGGCTTGTCGTCGCGCAGCCCGATGAAGCTGGCATGGCGGACATTGCCATCGGGGGTGAACTCGGTAAAGGCAACTTCGGCGACCAGTTCGGGCTTCACCCAATGCGCCCGGCGCCGTGCCTCGGCGCTCAAGGTGCCGGCAAACGGCGGCGTATCGGTCGCCAGCCCGGCCAGCCGCTGGGTCAGCATGGCAATCGTGCGGTCGTCGAACCCCGTGCCAACGTGCCCGGCGTAGGCCAGCCCGTCCTTGCCCTGCACGCCAAGCAACAACGAGGCAAAGCCGCGCCCCTTCTCCGACGCCGCCCAGCCGCCGATGACGAACTCCTGGCGCTTTGTGCATTTGGCCTTCAACCAACTCTTGCTGCGCCCACCGCGATACGGCGCCTCGGCGCGCTTGCTGACGACGCCCTCATAACCGGCGCCGCACAGCGCCGCGAACATCTGTTCGCCGCCGCCGCGCACATGCTCGGCATAAAACAGCGGCGATGGTGCGTCGGCCAGCAACACCGCCAGCGCTGCCTTGCGTTCGATCAGCGGCGCCTTGGCGCGGTCAGCGCCATCCAGTTCAAGCAGATCGAAGCCAAATGCGACCAGCGGCCCGCCGCCCTTGAGCGCAGCCTGCAACTTGCCGAAACTTGGCCGGCCATCATCATCGAGCGCGCAGATTTCGGCGTCGATCAAGGCGCTGTCGCACTGCAGCTTGGCCGCAGCCGCCACAACGGCGGCGAACTTCTCAGTCCAATCGAGCCCGCTGCGCGTGTAAGCGATCGCCTTGCCGCCGCCGACGGCGATCAATGCGCGATAGCCGTCATATTTGGTCTCGTGGAGCCAGTCGCTGCCTGTCGGTGGCGTATCGACCAATGTCGCCAGCTGCGGTGCCCGGAACGCCGGCGGCGCTATGGTGCCCGGTCGCTTGGTGCTGGCCCAGACGTTTGTCCCTTTGGCGATATCCTCCATGCTCCGGCCGGTGGACACGCTGGTCATATATGTCGCCACCAGATCGTCATTTCCGGCATGATCATCGGCGATCTTGAACAACAGCCAGTTTTCCCGGCCGGGTTTGTTATAGCCTTTCTTGCCTTCGTCGGGCTTCAGCCGGATCAGCACCCATTCGCCCTGCATCCGCGCGCCGTGCAGGATGAAGTGGAACTTGCCGGCCTTCACCCCGGCGCGCGGATCGCCTATCGGCTCCCAGGTCCCCCGGTCCCACAGCATTACTGTGCCGCCGCCATATTGGTCCTTGGGGATCGTGCCTTCGAAACTGCCATAATCGAGCGGATGGTCCTCGGTGCGCACCGCCAGTCGCCGGTCCTTCAGGCTGGTGCTCGGCCCGCGGGTGACCGCCCATGACAGCAGCACGCCATCCAGCTCCAGCCGAAAATCCCAATGCAGCCGCGTCGCACTATGCTTCTGCACAACGAACGCCAGCCCGGTGTCGCGCGCCGCGCCGCGTTGGCCCGCCGGTTCCGCCGTTCTGGTGAAATCCCGCTTGGCGTTATAGGCGGCGAGTGAATCGACGCTCATGCCGTGCGCTTGGCCTTCGCAGCAGGTTTTGCCGGCGTCCCGACCGGCGCCTTTTTGGGCTGTGCCCGGGCGGATGTGCTTGCAGGTGCACTGGCCCCGCCCTTTTCAATCGATTGCTTCAACGCCGCCATCAAATCGATAACGTTGCTCGGCTTGACCGTCGGCGTGTCGGCAACCTTTGGCGTCTTGCCGCGCTTGCTATCGATCAAGGCCCGCAGCGCTTCGTCATACCTGTCGTGGAATCGCGCCGGATCAAACGCCGCCGTGCGCTTGTCGATCAGCGCCGTCGCGAGTTCGAGCAGCTCCTCCGGCGGCTTGGCGTCAGGGATGTCGCCAAAGAACTGCTGCGCCTTGTTGACCTCGTCGGCATAGCGCAGTGTCTCCATCACCATGCCGCGCCCGCACGGTTTCAGGCTGCACAGATATTCATGGCCGCGCATCGCCAGCTGCCCCAGCCCGACCTTTTTCGCCGCCCGTAACGCATCGCGGATGACCCCGAAGGCTTCTTCCGCCAGCGCATCCTTGGGCACGACATAATAGGGTTTCTCGAAATAGATCGCGTCGATCTCGCTGGCGTCGACGAACTGCACCAGCTCGAATGTCTGGCGACTTTCGAGCTTCACTTCATCAAGTTCAGCATCGCTGAGCAGCACATATTCGTCCTTTTCAACCTCGTAACCCTTGACGATGTCCGCAGCATCAACTTCGCCGATCCCCGGAACGGTTTTTTCCAGCTTGATGCGCTTGCCGCTCGGTTTGTGGATCTGGTTGAGCGCGATGCCGGCGGTGTTGCGCGTCGCCGAATAGATTTCGACCGGAATCGAGACCAGCGCGAGGCGGAGCTGGCCGGTCCAATAGGCGCGTGCGGGCATGGGCAGTCCTTTGCCGGGTCTGATACACCAGAATGCAGACGGGCCGGGATCGTTCCGCGCCCGTCGAAGACTGGATCAATATACCGTAATTCCCCGAGATGGCCTTTGCCCCCGCCACCGGCCAGATTGCCGAAGGGTCAAAAAAGGACAACAATGGCGCCCGGCCCGTGCAGCGAACCGCCAACAGGCAACGGCGATATGCCGTCGCTGGTCCGTGTGCATTACATCTGCGCCAGCGTGGCCCTGCCACCCGAGATCGACGCGGTGATCGCCGATATCGTCCGCATGTCCCTCGCGTATAACTCCGCCGCCGGCATCATCGGGGGGGCTGATCTACGCACGCGGCCAGTTCTCGCAGGTGCTCGAAGGCCCGGAATCGGCGGTCGACGCGCTGATCCGCCGGATCGGGCGCGACCAGCGCCACCGCGACTGCAAGATCATCGAGCGCCGCGCCATCGCCATCCGGGCCTTTCCGGCCTGGTCGCTGGCCTATTGCGGCAGCTCGATCTTCGTTGCTGCCACCATCGAGCACGCCGCCGCCGGCGCCCGCCGCGGCCATGCCGCCGATATCCGCAAGCTGGTCAAGCTGATGGCGGCATTCGCCGCGATCATTCAGGAACCGCCACCAGTGTGAAGCCGAACACGGCGCCGCCACCGCGCGCCGGCCGATGCCAGATATGGCCACCATGGGCTTCGATGATCGTCCGGCAAATCGAAAGCCCAACCCCCATGCCATTGGGCTTCGAGGTGTTGAACGTGTCGAACAGCCGCGCCTGCGTTGAACCGGGCACCCCGGCACCATTGTCGCGCACCGTCACTTCGTACCGGTTTGCCGCCGGTCCGGTCGCGCTCGCCCGGCT
>JAYUUE010000283.1:0-9871 GCA_043754785.1 Polymorphobacter sp.
AACGGGAATGGCGTCGCCCACGCCCGGTGTCGGCAAAGTGCCTTCGAGCGGGCGCCAGCCGAAATTCTGCCCCGACGTGCCGGCGGCGATGCGGTTGACCTCCTCGTACCGCCCTTGGCCGACATCACCGATCCACAAATCGCCCGTGGTGCGGTCAAAGCTGTTGCGAAACGGGTTGCGCAGGCCATAGGCAAAGACTTCGGAGCCAAACGGGTTCGACGCCGGAATGGCATAGTTTTTCAACGGATCGGCGGGAAAACCGTCCTTCGATACGTCGAGGCGCAAAATCTTGCCGAGCAGCGACGGCTTGTTCTGGGCGTTGTTTTGCGGATCATTGCCCGCGCCGCCATCGCCGAAAGCCACACAGAGATTCTTGTCCGGACCGAAATCGATCCAGCCGCCATTGTGATTTTCGTAAGGTTGGTCGACGCGCAGCACGACCTGCGCTGCCTCGGTGGCGATCCTTGGGTCGGTGTAACGGCGGATTTCGCTAACCAATTGGCCGTTCACCCGCGCCGTGACATTGACGTAAAACCGCCCGTTGACCTTGTAGCGCGGATCAAAGGCCAGCCCGAGCAGCCCCTTTTCGCCGCCGGATTCGATATTCGGAACCTGGAAAAAGTTGGTCCGCACCTTGCTGCTGCGATCAACGGCAACAATGCGGCCAGCTTGCTCGACAACAAACAGCGTGTTGGCGCGCCCGGTCACGAACACCGGTGCCGTATAGCCCGAATCGAACAGTTTCAGTCCGACCGCAGCCGCGGCAGGCGTTGCGGTGATGGTGATCGCCAATGCGGCGGCAAGTGTACGGATCATGATGATACTCCTCATGCAACACACCCCCACACGCCAAGGTGACACACCCGGGTTGCGATTCGATGCATGCGCTTCCATAGCGGCACGGCATGGGCTGGCGCCGTTGCTGCCTTGCAACATGCAGCGCCCCATGCTAGCCGCCGCCGCGTCCGGTGAGCACAGGTTCCCGGCCTATCAACGTCACTCTTGCCGCTGGGCCCTGGCCCCCTGGAACGCCTCTTGGAACCCAATTCTGCACTCGTCCAATCGAACGTGGCGCTCGGCCTGTCGGGTCGCTACGCCACCGCGCTGTTCGATCTGGCGACCCAAGCCGGCAGTCTCGACGGTGTTTTGGCCAGCCTTGCCACCTTGAAGGACGCGCTGGCGCAGTCCGATGATTTGAAGGCGCTCACCTCAAGCCCGATGGTCAGCCGCACAGCCGCCGCCGCCGGTATCGCCGGAGTTGCCGCCAGCCTTGAGCTCGACACGCTGACCGCCAACTTCCTCGGCGTGCTTGCCGCCAATCGCCGGCTGTCGGCACTGCCCGCGATTATCCGTGACTTCAATGCCCTCGCCGCCGCGCGCCGCGGCGAGATCAGCGCCCGCGTCACCGCCGCGCACCCGCTCTCCGCCGCCCAGCAGGCGGCACTCGCCGCCAAGCTCAAGGCCGGCCTGGGCCGCGACGTCGCGCTCGACATCACCATCGATCCGGCCATTCTGGGCGGGCTCATCGTCCGCGTCGGCAGCCGCATGATCGATTCATCGTTGAAAACCCGGCTCGATTCGCTCGGCCAGGCACTGAAGGGCTAATTCCATGGACATCAACGCCGCCGAAATCTCGCGGGTCATCAAGGACCAGATCGCCAATTTCGGCACCGACGCGCAAGTGTCGGAAGTCGGCCAGGTGCTGTCGGTGGGTGATGGCATCGCCCGCGTCCATGGCCTCGACAATGTCCAGGCCGGCGAAATGGTCGAATTCCCCGGCGGCATCAAGGGCATGGCGCTCAACCTCGAAGCCGACAACGTCGGCGTCGTCATCTTCGGCAGCGATAGCGGCATCAAGGAAGGCGACACCGTCAAGCGCACTGGCACCATCGTCGATGTGCCGGTCGGCAAGGGTCTTCTCGGGCGTGTGGTGGATGGTCTTGGCAACCCGATCGACGGCAAGGGTCCGCTGACGGACGTCACCCGCAGCCGCGTCGAAGTAAAGGCCCCCGGCATCATCCCGCGCACCTCGGTCCATGAACCGATGCAGACCGGCCTCAAGGCGCTCGATGCACTCGTCCCCGTCGGCCGTGGCCAGCGCGAACTGATCATCGGCGATCGCCAGACCGGCAAGACCGCCGTCGCCATCGACACCTTCATCAACCAAAAGGCCGCCAACGCCGGCACCGACGAATCGAAGAAGCTGTATTGCATCTACGTCGCCGTCGGCCAGAAGCGCTCGACCGTCGCCCAGATCGTCCGCGCGCTCGAAGAAAACGGCGCGATGGAATATTCGATCGTCGTCGCCGCCACTGCGTCGGAGCCGGCACCGCTTCAGTTCCTCGCGCCCTACACCGGCTGCACGATGGGCGAATTTTTCCGCGATAACGGCATGCACGCCGTCATCGTCTATGACGATCTGACCAAGCAGGCGGTCGCCTATCGCCAGATGTCGCTGCTACTGCGCCGTCCGCCGGGCCGCGAAGCCTATCCCGGCGATGTGTTCTATCTCCACTCGCGCCTGCTCGAGCGCGCCGCCAAGATGAACAACGACAATGGCGGCGGCTCGCTGACGGCACTGCCGATCATCGAAACCCAGGCCGGCGACGTTTCGGCCTACATCCCGACCAACGTCATCTCGATCACCGATGGTCAGATCTTCCTTGAAACCGAATTGTTCTACCAGGGCGTCCGCCCGGCGATCAACGTCGGCCTCTCGGTCAGCCGCGTCGGTTCGGCCGCGCAGACCAAGGCGATGAAAAAGGTCGCCGGCACCATCAAGCTCGAACTCGCCCAGTACCGCGAAATGGCCGCCTTCGCGCAGTTCGGCAGCGATCTCGATGCCTCGACGCAGCGCCTGCTCAATCGCGGCGCGCGGCTGACCGAGTTGCTCAAGCAGGGCCAATACAAGCCGATGCCGTTCGAGGAGCAGGTCGTCAGCATCTTCGCCGGCGTGAATGGCTTTATCGACACCGTTCCCGCCAAGGACGTGACCCGCTTCGAAGCCTCGCTGCTCGCGCATGTTCGTGCCGATCACGCAGGTCTGCTCACCGACATCCGCGACAAGAAGGACCTGTCGGCCGATACCACCGCCAGTCTGAAGACACTGATCGCCGCATTCGTAAAGTCGTTTGCGTAAACATTAGGATCGTCATCCCGGGCTTGACGCGGGACCCAGCTTCTTTTGGGGACGGCGTTAGAAAACTGGGTCCCGCGTCAAGCCCGGGATGACGGTAAGGAAAAGATGGCAAGCCTCAAAGCCCTCAAGATGCGCATCACCTCGGTGAAATCGACGCAAAAGATCACCAAGGCGATGAAGATGGTCGCTGCGGCGAAACTGCGCCGCGCGCAGGAAGCCGCCGAAGCCGCGCGCCCCTATTCGGAGCGCATGGCCTCGGTCATGGCCAGCCTTGGCGCCACCGTCCAGGTCGGCCCGGAATCGCCGCGTCTCCTCGCCGGCACCGGCAAGGACCAGGTCCATCTGCTCGTCATCGCTTCGTCGGAACGCGGGCTCGCCGGCGGTTTCAACACCAACATCGCCCGGCTCGCGCGCCGCAAGATGGAAGCGCTGCTGGCGGAAGGGAAAACCGTCAAATTGCTGTTCGTCGGCAAGAAGGCGCGCGCGCCGTTCATGCGCACCCACAAGGAGCTGATCATAGGCTACCTCGACCAGAGCCACATCAAGAACGTCGCCTTCGCCGACGCCAAACTCATCGCCGACGAAGTCACGACGCGCTACGAAGCCGGCGAATTCGATGTCGCGCACCTGTTCTTCGCGCGCTTCCGCTCGGCGCTGGTCCAGGAACCCACCGAACTCCAGATCATCCCGGCGGCGCTGCCCGCAGCCGCAGCAGTGGAAACCAAGCCCGCCGACGCCGTGCCGGCAGCGGTCGAATATGAACCCGACGAGGAAGCCATCCTCGCCGAACTGCTGCCGCGCAACCTCAGCGTCCAGATCTTCCGCGCCCTGCTCGAAAACGCCGCGTCGGAACAGGGTAGCCGCATGACCGCGATGGACAACGCCACCCGTAACGCCGGCGACATGATCAACAAGCTGACCATCACCTACAACCGCACGAGACAGGCCGCGATCACCAAGGAATTGATCGAGATCATCTCGGGCGCCGAAGCGCTTTAAGGAGCACGCCAAATGGCAAATACCACCAACAACGTCGGTCGCGTTTCGCAGGTCATCGGCGCCGTCGTCGATGTGCATTTCGACAGCGACCTCCCCGCCATTCTCTCGGCGCTGGAAACCCGCATCGAGGACCGGCGGCTGGTGCTCGAAGTCGCCCAGCATCTCGGCGAGAACACCGTCCGCACCATCGCCATGGATGCCACCGACGGCCTCGTTCGCGGCCAGGAAGTTGTCGATACCGGCAGTCAGATCCGCGTGCCCGTCGGCCCGGCCACGCTCGGCCGCATTCTCAACGTCATCGGTGAGCCGATCGACGAAATGGGTCCGGTCAACGCCGAAACCACCATGCCGATCCACGCCGAGGCGCCGCTGTTCGTCGACCAGTCGACCGAAAGCGCCATCCTCGTCACCGGCATCAAGGTCATCGATCTCATCGCCCCCTATGCCAAGGGCGGCAAGATCGGGCTGTTCGGCGGCGCCGGCGTCGGCAAGACTGTGCTCATCCAGGAACTCATCAACAACATCGCCAAGGGCCATGGCGGCACCAGCGTCTTCGCCGGCGTGGGGGAACGCACCCGCGAAGGCAATGATCTTTATCACGAATTCCTCGAAGCCGGCGTCATCGCCAAGGACGAGAATGGCAACGCCACGTCGAAGGGTTCCAAGGTCGCGCTGGTTTTCGGCCAGATGAACGAGCCGCCCGGCGCCCGCGCCCGCGTCGCGCTGTCGGGCCTGACCAACGCCGAATATTTCCGTGATGTCGAAGGCCAGGACGTGCTGTTCTTCGTCGACAACATCTTCCGCTTCACCCAGGCGGGGTCCGAAGTGTCGGCGCTGCTCGGCCGCATCCCGTCGGCCGTGGGCTATCAGCCGACGCTCGCCACCGACATGGGCCAGTTGCAGGAACGTATCACTTCGACCACCAAGGGCTCGATCACTTCGGTGCAGGCGATCTATGTGCCCGCCGACGATCTCACCGACCCGGCGCCGGCAACGTCCTTCGCGCATCTCGATGCCACCACGACGCTCAGCCGCTCGATTGCCGAACTCGGCATCTATCCGGCAGTCGATCCGCTCGATTCGACCAGCCGCGTGCTCGAACCGCGCACGGTCGGCGAGGAACATTACGCCGTCGCCCGCTCGGTCCAGGAAGTGCTGCAGAAGTACAAGAGCTTGCAGGACATTATCGCCATTCTAGGCATGGATGAGCTGTCGGAAGAGGACAAGTTGACCGTCTCCCGTGCCCGCAAGATCCAGCGCTTCCTGTCGCAGCCCTTCCACGTCGCCGAAATCTTCACCGGCACGCCGGGCGTTTTCGTGAAGGTCGAAGACACCATCAAGGGCTTCAAGGCGATTGTCGCCGGCGAATATGACCATTTGCCCGAAGCTGCCTTCTATCTCGTCGGTACCATCGAGGACGCCGTCGCCAAGGCGCAAAAGCTGGCCGCCGAAGCGGCATAAGCAATCTTCCCTCTCCCCTTGCGGGAGAGGGCGACTCGCGCGTAGCGCGGCGGGGAGAGGGGATGTCCAAACACACATCCCCTCTCCCCGGGCCGGCTTCGCCGTCTCTCTTTCTCTCCCGCAAGGGGGAGGGGCAGTAAGGTAGAAAACATGGCCGATCTCTTCCCCTTCGAACTCGTCTCCCCCGAACGGCTGCTCAGTTCGGGCAAAGTCGCCATGGTCGTCGTGCCCGGCACCGAGGGCGACTTCGGCGTCCTGCCTGGCCATGCGCCGTTGATGAGCACCATCCGCCCCGGCGCCATCGCCATCTATGAAACCGACAGCGACACTTTGACCCGCCGCATTTTCGTCGACGGCGGCTTCGCCGAAGTCAGTGAGCGCGGCCTGACCGTTTTGGCAGAAAGCGCCATTCCCATCGGCGAGATCGACCCGGCGCAGGTCGCCGCGGACCTCGCTGCCGCCCGCACCGCCGGCAACGAAAGGGCCATCGCCCGCCTCGAAGCCATGCAGGCCGCCGTCGTCAACTAATCGTATCCGCTCCCGTTCGCAGGAGTGGTCGGGGATGGGTTCTATGGCGCAAAAACTTTCGCCCCGCGTCAAAAGCCTCTAACACCATCCCCGCGGGTAGTTTCAGCCACGCGGAGCCAACCGACCATGCGCGCAACACTGTCCCTGCTGCTGCTGCTGACCGCCGGCGCGGCGCTCGCCCAGACCACCGTCATCACGCCGGAGGCACCCGCTGCGACCGGCGCCCCGACGATGCTCAAGCCTGCGCCGCAGAACGCTGGCGATGGCACCACTCCGCGCCAACGCCTCGTCACCGTGTTCGGTACCGAGGAATGCCCCAAGCCATCGTCGCCCGACGAGATCGTCGTCTGCGCGCGCCTGCCCGATTCGGAAGCGTATCGCATCCCCGAGCGCCTGCGCACGGCCGACAAGCGCGTCAGCCCGTTCCAGGCCAACCGCAACCTGTTGCTGGGCGACGCCTCGGGCGGTGCCGGCGGATCGATCGGCAGCTGCTCGGTCAATGGCCCCGGCGGCATGATCGGCTGCGACCGCAAGATGATCGACGCCTGGGCGCATGATCGCGCCAACCGCATGGGCACCGACGAAGCCACCCCCCGCTGAGGCAGCACTGATGGATTTTGATCTGATCGACGAGCACCGGATGCTCAAGGACCTTGTCGAGCGCTTCGTCCGCGATGAACTGCTGCCGCTTGAAACCGCGGTCATGGCGCGCGAGGCGGTGGGGCAGGACCCGGCGCTCCCCGCCGCCGACCGCACCCGGCTGGATGCGCGCTCCAAGGACCTCGGCTTGTGGAGCCTCGATGCCCCCATCGACGATGGCGGGTCGGGGATGCCGCACGTGGCGCTCGTCGGCGTCAACGAAGCGCTGGGCAGCACCATCGCGACCTATGTGCTGCCGCCCGATTCGCCGAACCTGCACATGCTCGCCGCCGCCTGCGATGACCGGCAACGCGCCGAATATCTGGCACCCTATGCGCGCGGCGAAACCATCTCCGCCATCGGCATTTCCGAACCCGGCGCCGGCGCCGATCCTTCGGGCATGCTCACCAAGGCCGTTCGGGATGGCGATGCCGAGGACGCTGATTGGGTCATCAATGGCCGCAAGATCTGGATCACCCGCGCCGCTGAGGCCGACTTCACCATATTGATGGCGTTGACCGACCCGGCGAAAAAAGCCCGCGGCGGCATGTCGGCATTCCTTGTCGATCGCGATACGCCCGGCTTCAACGTGCTGCGCCGAATCCCGATGATCGGCGGCGAATACACCTACGAAGTCCTGCTGGAAAACTGCCGCGTCCCGGCGTGGAAGCTGCTCGGGGCCGAAGGGGGCGGCTTTGCCCCGATGCAGATCCGCCTCGGCACCCGGCGCATGGAAATGGCAGCCTGGTGCATCGGCGCTGCGCAGCGTGCGCTTGACATGATGCGCGAATATGCCCCCCAGCGCACCACTTTCGGCGCCCGCCTGTCCGAACGCCAGACCGTGCAATGGTGGGTCGCGGACGGCGCCACCAAAATCCATGCCGCCCGCCTCATGGCCTATGATTGCGCCTGGAAACTCGATCAGGGCCGCGATGTTCGCAGTGAAATCTCGATGCTGAAGGTCTTCGCCACCGAAATGGCGCAAGCCGTCATCGATACCGCGATGCAATGCTTCGGCGCCATGGGCATGACTCGCGAGATGCCGCTCCACATTCTCGCCGGACGCGTCCGCAACATGCGCATCTACGACGGCCCATCAGAAGTGCACCGCATGGTGGTGGCGCGAAACCTGATGAACACGCGAGGCTGAACTTTCCTTCCCCTCAGGGGGGAGGCGAGAGACACGCCCCTTGGCGTGGACCTGGGGGTCCACACGCGCCGATACGTATGGACCCCCACCCGCCGCGCGAAGAAGCGCGAGTCGCCTCCCCCCTGAGGGGGAGGAGGGTCACAGCAGCGCCTTCGCCGTCCAGTATGTGATCCCCGCCGCCACATAGGCCGCGGCAAACAGATAGGCGAACATGAACGCCGGCCACGCCCACCCCCCCGTTTCGCGCCGCGTCACCGCCAACGTCGAAATGCATTGCGGCGCAAACACGAACCAGGCGAGAAACGCCAACGCCGTCGGCAGCGCCCATTGCCCGCGCAGCTTTTCGATCAGTCCTTCGGCATGGTCGGCATCGGTGCCCTGCAACGAATAGACCGTGCCCAGCGCCGCCACCGCGACCTCGCGTGCCGCCATGCCGGGCACCAGCGCCAGCGCAATCTCCTTGTTGAAGCCGATCGGCCGGAACACCGGTTCGAGCGCCAGACCGATGCGACCGGCGAAACTATACTCCAGTGCCGTTGCAGGTTTGCCGCCTGCGGCGACTGGCCGCTCCCAATTCGCCGGCGGCTTTGGCCAGGTCGCCAGCGCCCATAGCGCGATGGTGGAGAGCAGGATGATCCCCCCCGCCCGCGCCACGAACGCCATCGCCCGCTGATACATGCCGATGCCGATGTCGCGCGGCGCCGGCCATTGATATTTCGGCATTTCCATCAGGAACGTCGGCGATGGCCCTTTGGTCACCGTCCGCCGCAGCGCCCAGGCCGCAACCAGCGCCCCGACCACGCCCGCCCCATACAGCGCGAACAGCACCAGCCCCTGAAGCCCGAAAATGTTCAGCCCGAATATCCCGACTTTCGTCGCCGGGATGAACGCCCCGATCACCACCGCATAAACCGGCAACCGCGCCGAACAGGTCATCAACGGCGCGATCAATATCGTCGTCAGGCGATCCTTGGGCGAATCGATCGTCCGCGTCGCCATGATCCCCGGGATCGCACAGGCGAACGACGAAATCAGCGGAATGAACGCCCGGCCATTCAGCCCGACGCTGGCCATCAATCTGTCCATCAGGAACGCCGCACGGACCATATAACCCGATTGTTCGAGCACCAGGATGAAGAAGAACAGGAGCAAAATCTGCGGCAGGAAAACGACGACCGCCCCCACGCCGCCGAGCACGCCATCGACGATCAATGATCGCAACACGCCTTCAGGCAACGCGCGCGTCGCCAGATCCTGCCCCGCCGTGACCAGCGCCGCCAGCCACTGCATCGGCGCCTCGGCCCAGGCGAACACCCCCTGGAACATGCCGAACAGCAGCCCGGCGAGCAGCAGCGGTCCCCATAGCGGATGCAGCGCCACCGTATCGAGCCGCGCCGACCAGCGCCGCTGCGTCCCCTGCGCCAGCGTCACCGTATCGGCGATGACCCGCGCCTCGCGCTGCAACAGCCGCACATCGGCCTCGCCCGCCATCGCTGGCACTGCCGGCGCATCGCGCAGCGTCGCTGCCACGGCTTCGCTCAATTCTGCCAGCCCGCGCCGCCGCACCGCCACTGTCGCCACCACCGGCAGCCCCAGAATCACCGAAAGCCGGGCCGCGTCGATCGTCATGCCGTCGCGTTCGGCCAGATCGACCATGTTGAGCGCCACCAGCAATGGCAGCCCCAGCCGCCGCAGTTCGAGCACAAAGCGCAGATGGTTGCGCAAATTGGTCGCGTCGATGACGGCGACGATTGCGTCGATGCGTTTTTCGCCAGGCAAATTGCCCAGCACGGCATCGCGCGTCACCGCCTCGTCGGGGGATCGCGGCGTCAGGCTATAGGTGCCGGGCAGATCGATCAGCTCGGCGGTGCGGCCATCGGGCAGCGCCAGCCGCCCGGCCTTGCGCTCCACGGTGACGCCGGGATAATTGCCGACCTTCTGGCGGCTGCCGGTCA